>NZ_DAIUEH010000066.1:0-26015 GCF_036845245.1 Methylobacter sp. | reverse complement strand
CGTATATCTTCAGCCGTATACAGACGTTCAAAACCTTGATAAGCGCGCTGTTGCCATTCAATCTTTCCGGTGCACGGTACTGCTTAATCAGACGAGTGATCTGTTGCCTTGAATAACCGGTGATTTTAACCAGAAAACGCACCACAACACCTATCGAACGCTTATTTAGATACGGGTATCTGAATTTTAACCAGTGTGCGCTGTATGCCTTGATAACACTCATCCGCGCTACTGGCGACCAGAAAGGCGACGCATTGACTACCGGTTAAAAACTGTTCCAGTTGTTCTATGCTATTGAGGTCTTTTATGTTCATGATAGGTTTCATCCTTTTATTATGAACGAGATTTAAGCGGTTGTCAGACTCATTTCCCGTTAGAAATACGGGGCCCCTTCAGACTCATTTAGTACTGGAAGAGGCTATGGGTTGACAACCGCGCCGACCTGTAGTGGGATAAGCCAGCTCAATTTTTGCTCTATATTTCGTTCAAAAACACTTCCGCTGCGAGACAGGAGTCGAGTAGTCCCCAGAAGCGATAGTGCATGTGTTTTCACGCAGCTTGCGAAGTGAAAATGCAGGCTTTCCGAAATCGCGTCGAGTCATTGGAGAGCATGTGAGCTACCCCTTGTTGGGTAGCGATCGAGTGACCAGGACGGCTGGGGCAGCCGCAGGCATTAGCGGTCGCGTAATTTTTGCCGCTTGTTGGGCTGGGAGGCCCATAAAAGCTTTCGCAAAAATAGCGACTCCCCGGCCTTCTTGTGAGGCGTTTTTGTGGCTATATTCGAGCCCTGCAAAACCGGTTTGATTTAGGTCATGCGATATTGGGCCATTCTAAATGGGTAGCAATATTATCCCATATAGGGAGATTTAATCAGCGCCTCCCTATGCCTCAACCCATTACGCTATTATTCATTTCGGACTCCCCATTACGCCAGTTAAGAATTGGCAGCGCATTTTAAACCACATCAGAAAGGGGGGGGAGAGAATTCTATATCACCCCCTAACTCAAAAGCCATTTTTTAACCCCAAAAGAATATGGAATCCTAAGAATAACAAGCACCGCCGAAGACAACTAAAAATCTAACAAGCAAAAAAGCAGAAAGCCAGTGCCACAATGCTGCACTGGCTTTCTGCTTTTTGACTACAATGCAAAATAAAAACGGATCAATCTATCTTTTTGTTTACATACACATCAAAAAGCACCAATCCTCTTATCTGCTGAACTTTCCGGGCATAACGAACATTTTGCAACAGTGCAAGGACCAATTATCCAAGCAAGAATCCACAAAAATTTATTTGCCGTATTTTTTACGGAATTTATCAACGCGCCCCGCTGTATCAACAACACGCTGTTTTCCTGTATAAAAAGGATGGCATGAAGAACAAACCTCAACTTGCAAATCCTTACCTAATACAGAACCGGTTTCAAATTTATTACCGCAACCACAAGTCACAGTAATTTGCTTATATTCTGGATGAATTTCTGGTTTCATATCACTTTCACATTACCCATAAACGGGCTACATACTTTATTTAAAGAACCCCATATAATACATATTTTATTAAAAGCTCGCAACTCAATTTATACGTATTATTACTTTAGATTCGAACAGTATCCACTCCGTAAAGCACAAGGATTTCTTTATCTTGATACAGAAAAAAACCACTGCACTAATTTAGCTTTGATCTTTTTAGCCTGCAAATTATCACTGCCTTACCATGATATAAAAAAAGCTATAGCAGGGAAGCGGCCTCATCTTGTAAAGAAACAGCCTGGTAAGATTTTATCAAGCTAACAAAAAATTTAGATAAGGTCACTTTAATTGAGGCTCAATTTGGCGGCCTAAGTATTATCTCGCTTACTTGCCTTTTGCAGTTTATCAGAAGAAAGACGACAAGCTATAAAGTTAAATTCATGAAAAAGTTCACGCCTTATTTACAGAAATACTTGCCAAAATAGCCGTAGCCACATAATCTGCGGCGATGTGAACATAGCTCACAAAGAAATTGCCTTAGAAAACCAGCAAGGCAATCAAAAGAATTCAGATTTTTTTACCCGAAAGAAGGACGATTATTTGCTAAAGACCAGAAGAAACCATGATAAACGTATTTAAACCCTTTAATAGAGAAGCCGAACAATATGCATGTCAAAGAGGACAATCCCGGATAAAGAACGCAAGCTAACATATTGATTATCAAATAATCAACCCTGGATTAAAGTAGAAACAAGTACAGCATCCGTTCCTTAAAGATGAGCGACTTCCCCACTCATCATGAACTATAGCTCGCTCTAGAGCGGCTTTGATAGCGCATCAATAAAAGCACCAACACAATTGCCGGCAAGCCCACTGTTGACGCATAAATAAAGAAGACAGTATAACCATATCTATCTACAACAATTCCCGAAAAGCCCCCTAATAGCTGAGCAGGCAAAGTCATCAGCGAACTGAATAGCGCATATTGCGTGGCAGTGTATGCGGTACTGGTTAAACTGGAAAGATAAGCGATGAACACCGATGTCGCGATACCACCACTTAAATTATCGGCACTTATAACAACCGCTAACAATAATAAATTGGGCTCGCTAACCGCCAAAACAGCAAACAGGAGATTAGTAGTAGCCACCATAACCGCACCTAGCAGCAGAGGACGCATAATCCCATACCTAACAACCAGCACCCCACCCATTGCCGCACCAGCAATAGTCATAAAAAAGCCAAAAACTTTACTAATGTCCGCGATATCTTTTTTATTAAAGCCCAAATCAAGATAAAACGGGTTTGCCATAACACCCATAGTGATGTCGCTCATTTTATAAACTGCAATAAGCATTAAAATCAATAAACCGAGCTTGCCGTTACGCGCAAAAAACTCTACGAAGGGATTCAATACTGCATCCACGAAACTTGTCGCCAACCGCCGCCAAACATTCCGATGTTTTACAGCAACATTTTTGTCCAACCGCTCGTCAAAATACTTATGTTCTGGCTCTTTAAGGCAAAGGGTCGTTATCAGACCTACTGACATGGCAATTGCCATTATAAAATAAGCCATTTGCCAGCTGGCATAATCTGCTATATAAAAAGCCCCCGCACCCGCCACCAGCAAGGCAATTCGATAGCCCAATACATAGGTCGCCGCCATAGCACCTTGATATTCAGGACTCACTGATTCGATGCGATAAGCATCAATAACAACATCTTGCGTAGCTGAACAAAACGCCACCCACACTGCAAAAAGGGCAATTTGCTGCAATTGGCTGTGCGAATCCGAACTTCCCATACCAATAAGACCGACAACAATTCCCAGCTGTGCTAGCAACATCCAACCGCGTCTTTTACCTAAAAATTTAGTTAGGAATGGCAACGACAGCCTATCAATGACAGGAGCCCAAAAAACCTTAATTGAATAGGTAATCCCGATCCAGCTAAAAAAACCTATAACCGATCTCTCCACACCCTCATCTCTTAGCCATGCTGATAATGTCGAAAAAACCAATAAAAAAGGAAGCCCAGCGGAAAAACCAAGGAATATCATGCCGCGCACTCGCGGCTGAACGTAAATTGAAAAGGCTGACCGCCAACTTTTATTCTCAGCCATTAACCTTACCCGAGAAACGCGACTGCACAAACAGATGTATTGATTGCTCTACAACTATCTGCATTCACCCTATCCATTTGGATTATGCAGAAAGTAGACTCTCTTCTAGAGAAGTTATCGAGCACTACACAAGGAGTGCAGTGCTTACTTGAGCTATCAACCATTAATCAGATAATGAGCAACAATACTTGCTACGTAACCACCGGCAATCGCTGGCGTCCATTTCAAGTGACTGAAGAATGTATATTTATGGTCAGATTGCCCCATTAATGCCACACCTGCAGCTGAACCAACGGACAACAACGAACCACCAACACCCGCAGTCAACGTCACCAGTAACCACTGATATAAATCCATATCAAGATTCATATTCAACACCGCAAACATAACAGGAATATTATCAACAATCGCCGAAATTACACCCACTAAAATATTCGCGGTTGTCGCACCTAAACCATCGTACATCGCGCCGGACAACAGCTCAAGATAGCCAATATAACCTAAACCGCCGACCGCAAATACCACACCAAAGAAAAACAATAAGGTATCCCATTCCGCATGACGCACTTTATTGAAAATATCAAATCCTTCTTCGCCTTCAACAGAATAATTTGTTTTCAAACGATAACCGTAAAGCATCAACGCAGAAAGACCAACCATCATTCCCATAAATGGAGGCAAATGCAGAGCTTGCTTAAAGCTTACTGCTGTAACGATCGTCAGTAAAAACATTACACAAATTACAATCGCACCTGGCTTCAATTGCACTGCCGCTTCATTAGAGGTTTTTGGTTGCTCGTCGGGCACAGCAAAATACATTACCGCCGCTGGCACACCGTAATTCACTGCTGATGGAATAAACAACTTGAAGAAATCAAAAAATTCAGCGTACTCAGCTTGCCAAACCATCAAGGTTGTAATGTCGCCGAAAGGACAGAACGCCCCCCCTGCATTAGCCGCGACGACTAAATTAACAAAACCGATACTGACAAACTTCGGGTTATCCGCCCCTACCGCCATCACTACCGCACCGACCAATAAAGCCGCCGTCAAGTTATCGGCCACAGAGGACAAGAAAAACGTAATAATGCCGGTAATCAAAAACAACTTACGATAGCCAAACTGTTTTCTTACCAACCAGGAACGTAATGCTTCAAATACGTTACGCTCCGCCATTGAATTAATATAAGTCATGGCAACCAGCAGGAATAACATTAACTCTGCATATTCTTTCAAATTATATTCAAAAGCTTCATGCATATCCTCGACGGAAACACCCGCTTGAGCAGCCAAAACAGCGGCATTCGCCCAAATAATACCAGCCGCCAAAATGACCGGCTTAGACTTACGCAGATGAGTAAACTCCTCCGTCATAACAAAGCCATAAGCAATAATAAAGATCAGAACCGTATAAATACCCCGCTCTGTTCCCGTCAAACCGAGACTTTCAAAACCACCCGCCATCGCCATTCCAGGCAATAACAATAAAGATAACAAGACAAACAATGACCGAACCAAGATAACCCCCTAACATTTATAACTGATCAAAAATACCAAAAATTTAACGGACAATATTAGCACCATACAATAACCTTTGTCATTTTAAGACCCACAGTATATGATTATTGGCTGTAATTACTCGCCTGGACATGCACTAAGCGCTCATTTATGTATCAGTATAACGACAAAGACCAATCACTCATTGAACAACGAGTAGCCCAATTTAGAAGGCAAACCGAAAGCTTTTTAAAAGGCCAAATTTCAGATGACCAATTTCGCGCCTTGCGCTTAATGAATGGTGTCTACATTCAAACTCACGCTCCAATGTTACGAATAGCAGGCCCCTATGGCCTGCTTAATTCCAAACAACTTCGTAAACTAGCTCATATTGCCCGAACCTATGACAAAAACTACTGTCATTTCACAACCCGGCAAAATGTTCAGTTTAATTGGCCTCAACTGGAAAAAATCCCCGATATTCTCGAAGAATTGGCCAGCGTCCAAATGCATGCCATTCAAACTAGCGGCAATTGTCTTAGAAACACCTCATCGGATCACTTGGCCGGCGTTTGTATCGACGAAATTGAAGACCCCCGCCCTTATTGCGAGATTATCCGGCAATGGACTACGCTTCATCCCGAGTTCGCCTATTTGCCTCGTAAATTCAAAATTGCTGTCAGCGGTGCAAAACTTGATCGTGCAGCCACTCAATTTCACGATATTGGCCTACATCTGGTTAAAAATGACGCAGGAGAAATCGGCTTTAGAGTGCTCGTCGGTGGCGGCCTAGGTCGTACGCCCATCATAGGACAAGTAATCAAACCTTATCTGGAAAAGAAACATCTGTTGTCTTACCTGGAAGCCATACTGCGGATATACAACCTATTTGGCCGCCGCGATAACAAATATAAAGCTCGTATTAAAATCCTGGTAAAAGAATCAGGCATGGAGAAATTCTCCGAATTGGTCGAAAATGAATGGCTGTTAATCAGGGATGACCTTGAGCTTGGCGCCGATCATATTGATGCTATAAAAACTCAGTTTACACCACCTGCTTATGAAACAGATGCTAGGCAAGATAACAGCTTCGAACAGCATCAACTCGAAAACAAAGCGTTCGCCACCTGGATCAAATACAATACTGCCGATCATAAAATAGCCGGCTATCGCGCCGTTTTCGTTTCATTAAAAGCGCCGGATTCACCTCCTGGCGATATGACCGATACACAACTTGACGCCGTTGCCGATTTGGCTGACCAATACAGCTTTGGTGAAATCAGAAGCACGCACAGACAAAACCTGATTCTTGCTGACGTGAAACAGGCTGATTTATTTTCGCTGTGGCAACAACTTGACGAACTGAAACTAGCCACACCCAATATCGGCACTGCAACCGATATGATTTGCTGCCCCGGCCTCGATTTTTGTTCACTCGCCAACGCCAGCTCAATCAGTGTTGCGAAGGAAATCAATGACGCTCTCGATGATTTGGACTATCTCCATGACATTGGCGATGTAAAAATCAACATGTCCGGCTGTATGAACGGCTGTGCGCATCAAAGCGTAGGTCATATCGGCATACTTGGCGTCGATAAAAAAGGCGCTGAATGGTATCAATTGACCTTGGGTGGCTCCTCTGAAAACGAAGCAGCTATAGGCGAACGACTGGGTCCAGCCGTTGCTAAAGATCAAGTCACCAAAGCAATCACTACCATTTTGGATGTTTATATCGAGCAACGCTTGGATGACGAGCCTTTTCTGGACACGGTAAAACGCGTTGGCATCAACCCATTCAAAGAGCAAGTCTATGCAAATAATTAAAGACAAACAGATTATTAATGACAACTGGAGTTATGTGGCTGATGATGCCGAACTGAAAAATGGCGATATCAGTGTTTCATTAGCCCGCTGGAAAAAAGACAAGCAACAATTGCTTCAGTCTAACGGAAAGGTAGGAGTCAGAATCGGACCTGCGGATGCAGTTGAAGACATCTCCGCTGATTTGAAAGACATCCAGTTAATTGAACTGGACTTTCCGGCCTTTGCCGATGGCCGCATTTTCTCTCATGCATGGCTGCTGAGGGGGCGCTATAACTATCAAGGCGAAATCAGGGCAACAGGCCACTTCATGCCGGATCAGGTATTTTATCTATCGCGCGTAGGCGTTAATGCGTTTAGTCTTGAGAAAACAGAAGACCTGCCTGTAGCTCTCTCCACGCTGAATGACTTCACCGTCAATTATCAAAAGTCGATCCGTTAATCCGCAATCATGGTGACGTAGGATGGGTAGAGGCCGTAGCCGAAACCCATCATAACCATCTCCACCCATCCTACCGAACTGATGCATGCTTGAAAACGACAGTATATCGCCATGCTTTATTTGCAAAAAACATTACCTCTTTATTAATAACGCAGCATAAAAAACCCGGACTCCCAGCAAACAAAATTGTTTGCTGGGAGTCCGGGTTTTTTTATTACTGCTATTAAGCTAAAGCTTATTTTTTAATGATACTGATGCCTTTTAACAAAGTCAGCGCCTGATACAGAGGATAATCTTTTTCCAAAGTCTCTTTCTCTTTGTCCTGCACAGCCTCCAGCTCTTCTTTACTTTTGCCGTTTTGCAAATGACGCGACAGATCGGCTTCCTTGACCGGCTTGAATTCCGTTTTTTCCAATGACTCCAGCTTAACGCGAGCCAAAGCGATATCCGGCTCAATACCCTCTGCCTGAATAGAGCGGCCTGAAGGCGTATAGTATCGGGCTGTTGTCAGCTTAACTGCCGCACCGTTACTGGTTGGCAATATAGTTTGGACCGAACCTTTACCGAATGATTTCTCGCCCATAATCACAGCGCGCTTTTGATCCTGCAAAGCTCCCGCTACAATCTCCGAAGCTGAGGCGGAACCGGCATTAATCAACACGACCATAGGCGCACCGTCGATAAGGTCATCAGGAGCCGCATTAAAGCGCATTTCCGAATTTTCAATACGCCCTTCAGTATAAACAATAAGACCGCTCTTTATAAAAGCATCACTTACCTCAACAGCCGCATTCAACACTCCGCCCGGGTTATTTCTTAAATCAAGCACTAAGCCCTTTAGATTGCCTCCGTTTTCTTTTTTCAACGCGGTTAGGGCCTCTTTAAGGCTTTCCCCCGTTCCAGACTGAAAACTGCTAATCCGTACATAACCATAACCTTTTTCCAGCATCCGGTTTTTTACACTTTTAACTTTTATGACGTCCCGGGTTATGGATATTTTCAAAGGAGCTTCCACCCCTTCACGAACAACAGTCAGTAAAATTTTGCTTCCCGGCTCGCCACGCATCAGCTTGACGGCATCAGCCAAGGCCATGCCTTTTACCGGTTGATCATCAAGCCTGACAATCAGATCTCCGGTTTTAATACCTGCTCTCTGAGCCGGGGTGTCATCAATAGGGGAAACCACTTTAACAAAGCCGTTTTCCATCGTAACTTCAATGCCCAAGCCTCCGAACTGACCGGTTGTGCCTTCTTTTAATTCCTGATATTCATCAGCAGCCAAATAAGCGGAATGAGGATCAAGCCCGCTTAACATACCTCGAATGGCATCTTCCAATAACTTTTTGTCAGAAACGGGTTCTACATAATCCCTTTTAATTCGTCCAAAAATTTCAGTGAATGTTCGTAAGTCCTCATAAGGCAGAGCTTCCGCTGTATCAGCTACAGGATCAATATTATCCCGTTCGGCAAAGACACTGCCGCAGATGCCCATAAAAACACCCAACATAATCCCTAAGGACAAAATGAAAATATTTTTCTTTTTTAACATGTATCTTAAAACTCCAAACACTCGATTTCCTAAAACATGGCCATTGAACAGTTAACTAACTTGATCCCGATTACTTTCGGCACCATTCAAGCGGATCAACCGGCTTACCTTTGTTGCGTATTCCAAAATACAATCCGGAATGACTGCGACCACCGCTTTGTCCAACAGAAGCGATGACCTCGCCAACATCCACCCACTCACCAACCTGCCGATATAAACTCTGATTAAAAGCATAAAGAGTCATGTAGCCCTTGCCGTGATCAATAATAATCAACAAGCCATAACCGCGAAGCCAATCAGAATACACCACTTTCCCGCTGGTAATCGCACGTATTTCCGTTCCTTCACTAGCGTCAATTAACACTCCGTCCCAGATACTCTCAGTACTCTCGGCCCGCGCACTACCGAACCTATTCGCCAATCGTCCTTTGACAGGCCAAGGCAATTGGCCTTTAAGCGAAGAAAAGTCTCCTTGAAGTTTAGAAAATTCATCCTTGGAATCCGGTAAGTCTTTGGCAGGTTCATCGGATGGACCCCCAACAACCTTGTGCAGCTTTTTTGTTTGCTCAACTTCAAAAGTCAGATCATTAGTCGATCTTTGCAATGAAGATACCAGATTTTTCAGCTTATTTTCACTTTCTTTCAAGTGAATTATTTGCTGTTCATTTGAAGAAAAGTCGGCTTTTAATTGCGTCAGCAATTCAGCTCTTCGTTTTCTAACACCGTCTACCGCTATCTGTTCTGATTTCTTTTGCTCAAGACTTTTCTCTAAAAGCTCGGTTTCCTGCTGCTGTTGCTTACCAAGCCGATCCAGATGCTGCATAGACTCCGAAATGCCGGCCAGCTTTATCAGCCGAGCCTTATTAAGATAATCGTAATACACCAGCATTCGACTGGATAATGCAGGATCTTGCTGATTAAGCAGCAGCTTCAATTGTTCCTTTTGCCCCATCGCGTAGGCAGCTTTAATTTGACCCGCTAATTCATTGTTCTGTTTAGCGACCTCATCCTGAAGATTTTGTTTTTCTTCCCGAATCTTACTCAGATTCTGACGTTTTTGCTCAACCTGGCCTTGCAATGTCTTTAATAAAGTAGCCGTCCGTCCATAGAGCTTCTCAACTTCACTCAACTGCGCGTTTAAAGTATTTTTTTGCAGTTGAATTCGCTGCATATTTTGACCGGCCGCTTTAATACCCGATTGAACTTCACTTAGCTCTTCGTTTCTTTCCGAAATTTCCGCATTCCCTTGATGAACGAATGCACTTAGCAAAAAGCAAAAAACCAACTTCTTTCTCATCCACAGATTAAACAATTTTGATTTAGAGATCGACCAGTCATTTCCATGGGTTGCTCAACCCCTAACATTGCCAATACTATTGGAGCCAAATGCGACAAGCCGGAACAACTAAGCAGAGTCATGGGGCCATCTTTCTGTAACTGATCCCAATAAGGTGCTATTGCAATAGCATTGTATTCTTCGTCCAACATACAACCGAATCCGCCAAGGATCAGCAATACCAACGGCTTTGGTCGATTTAACATCTTTAAATTTATCTCCCGATACTAAAAAAATTCGCTCTATCACTTTCCATGCAAAATAAACGACTTAGCACGCTATTTTATTCTTCATTACCAAAAATGGCCGTAGTGATGTATTATTTTGCCAGATTCACTGGTTTTTCGTGTTTTGGCAGCATACCAACTACCTAATCAAGTAGCCATTATATTAATACACGTTGACAACAGTTGTGTATAAATAATTCTTCACGGGTTCTTTTTAATCACATTGAATAAACCAGAAATATTAAGCAGACCTAATGAAAATTAAAAATCCGCAAAATTTGTACAACGATGCTGAAATAGCCAAAGCAGCTCTCTGCTTAAAGGCAATGTCACATCCATTGCGTTTAAAAATATTATGCGTTCTGGGCACTGATTCAATGTGCGTACAACAAATTGTCGATCAGGTTGGCACCAGTCAGAGCAATATTTCCCAGCATCTGGCAATTCTCAGAGAAAAAAACATACTCGGCTCTAAAAAGCAGGCCAACCGTGTTTATTACTTTATTGACGATGCCCGTATGCTGTTGCTTATTAAAATGATGCGGGATGTCTTCTGCTCCAGCCACTAATCTATCTTTTCTCCATTCACTTAACTTTACAAACTCATCCATGGACCGTTATCTAGAATTCATTTTAAACCACTACATATTATCTCTCGCTCTGGCAGTAGTTACTTATTTGTTAATCCAGGAATTATTCGATACTGCATTCAAAAAGTTCTCTGCCGTTTCTCCTTTACTGGCTGTCGCCAAAATGAACGATAGCGATACCATCGTTATCGATGTTCGCGAGCCGGACGAATTTCTTAAAGGGCATATTGAAAACGCAATCAACACGCCACTAGGCAACTTACCCGCTCACCTGTCAAAACTGGAAACGCACAAAAACAAACCTGTCCTTATTGCCTGCCAAACAGGAACCCGCTCAGCATCGGCCGGAAAAATATTGACCAAAGCAGGTTTCGAGCAGGTTTTCGTTATTACCGGGGGTATGCAAGCCTGGGAAAACGACTACAAATTACCTATAAAATCGACCGGTAAGCACAAAAGCTAAATCGTGCTTGGACATAACCATCACATCAAACCCTACTTATAGAAATCCATCATGACCGAAGAAGCCAACGCTGTAGAAAAACAATTTTCCATACAAAAAATTTACACCAAAGACATATCTTTTGAGACGCCTAACTCGCCTAAAGTATTTACCGAAAAATGGGAGCCCTCCGTTGATTTTAATCTGGGCACCCATGTTTTGCCTTTAGAAAACTCAATGTACGAAGTAGCCCTCGCAGTGACCATCACCGTTAAAAACGGCGATACGACAGCCTATCTTGTTGAAGTCAATCAGGCGGGCATTTTTTCTTTAGGCGGTTTCACAGATACGGAAATGGGACCGATGCTTGGCAGTTTCTGCCCCAACATTTTGTTTCCTTACGCAAGAGAAGCTATTTCCGACCTCGTTACAAGAGGCGGCTTTCCGCAGATGCTTTTAGCCCCGGTAAATTTCGACGCCTTATTCTCTCAGCATCTACTACAAGCGCAACAAACGCCTGGTTCCGAAACCATCAATTAACCTGTCCTGAGCTTGTCGAAAGGTTCACTTGATGAATAAAAAAATAGCCGTCCTGGGCGCAGGCTCATGGGGAACGGCTTTGGCAATTTTGGCAGCCAGAAATGGTTGCCAAACGCTATTATGGGGACACAATCCCCAACATATGGCGTTACTTGTACAAGATAGGGAAAACAAACACTATTTACCCGGCCTGATTTTCCCTGAAAACCTCACCGTTACTTCCGACCTGGCTGAAGTCGCCGGTTTTTGCCGCCTGATGCTGGTTTCCGTCCCCAGTCATGCATTTAAAGATACATTACTTAGACTCAAAACGCATTTATCCAGCGACGTACAAATAGCCTGGGCAACCAAAGGCTTTAATCCGGATGACGGCTCCTTACTTCACGAGGTAGTCACGGATATATTTTCCGTGCGAACCCCGGCGGCCTTGCTTTCAGGCCCCAGCTTTGCCGCAGAGGTAGCTGCCGACCTACCGACCGCCATCACGATTGCTTCATTCCAGCCGGATTTTGCTGGTCTTCTGGCCGACATACTGCATAGCGAGCGCTTTCGAACTTACACCAACTCGGACCTGATCGGCGTAGAAGTCGGCGGCGCAGTAAAAAACGTCATGGCTATCGCTGCCGGCATTGCCGATGGGCTTGGTTTTGGCGCCAATACCCGAGCAGCGCTGATTACACGGGGACTCAATGAAATCATTCGTCTCGGCGTCAAACTTGGCGGTAAGCAGGAAACATTTATGGGATTGGCAGGTTTGGGAGACCTTGTTCTGACCTGCACCGATAACCAATCCAGAAACCGGCGTTTTGGCTTGGCTTTAGGGCAAGGTAAAGATACAACGGCAGCTACACAGGAAATCGGCCAGGAAATCGAAGGCATTTCAGCGGCAAAAGAAACTTTTTTACTCGCTAAAAAATACGGTATAGACATGCCGATTACCGAACAAACCTACAAGGTGTTATATGAAGGTTTGGCGCCACTGGCAGCTGTACAAAACCTGCTGGCTCGCGAACAGAAAGCCGAGTCGTAGAGACTTTTATTCACCACGAACGACTACATGAACAGATTTTTGCTCTATGCAAAATCTGCATTCCTCACATCCCTGTGAGGAATGCAGGAGCAATTGCCGAGATACGAAGAGCACGAAGTTTTATTTCTTTGTGCTCTTCGTGGTGATCATTTTTATAGCTATTTTACTGCTGCCCCGGCAAAACCCAGCTGCCGCCAAGCCTCATACAGAACAATAGAAACTGTATTGGACAAATTCAGGCTCCGGCTTTCCGCCTGCATCGGCAAGTACAAACACCTCTCTGATCCTAAGTCAGCCAAAACATCTACTGGCAGACCGCGCGTCTCAGGGCCGAACAAAAAAGCATCCTGCGACTGAAAGCTCACCTCACTATAGATTTGTGTACCTTTTGTAGTCAGCGCAAAAATCCGTCCCGGCTTAATACTATTTACAAAATCAGCCAATGAATCATGCTCTTTTACCGCGACCCACTCATGGTAATCCAGCCCTGCCCTGCGCAATTTCTTGTCATCCAATTCAAAACCCAACGGCTTGATCAAATGCAACTGCATGCCGGTATTAGCGCAAAGCCGGATAATATTCCCGGTGTTAGCCGGAATTTCCGGCTCAAACAAAACGATATGAAACATGCTTAGAAATTATTATCGATGCTGACCGGCGTTAATTTCCAAATCTCGTCGTTATAGTTGGTGATGGTTCTGTCGGTAGAAAACTTACCGCTACCTGCACAGTTTAAAATGCTCATTTTAGTCCAGTGATCCTGATCCTTATAAGCTGCTTCTACACGTTTTTGTGCATCAATGAAGCTGCGGAAATCGGCTGCCGTCATCCAGGGGTCATGCGGGCTTCTTATTGACGCCATAACATCATCAAAAATGCCCGGCTCGAATTGATTAAAATGCCCGCACTCAAGCAAATTCATAACCCTATGCAATTCTTCATCCTGATTGATGATGGCATTAGGATCATAGTGATGATGTATTTCTTCAACCTGCTCTTCGGTCAAGCCAAACAGGAAAAAATTCTCATCCCCGACTTCTTCGCGGATTTCGATATTGGCACCGTCCAGAGTACCGATAGTCAGCGCACCGTTCATCATAAACTTCATATTGCCGGTGCCCGAAGCTTCCTTACCGGCAGTTGAAATCTGCTCGGAAAGATCGGCGCCCGGACATATTTTCTCCATCGCGGAAACCCGGTAATTAGGCAGGAACACCAGTTTTAATTTTCGGCCCACATCAGGATCGGAATTAATGACGCTAGAAACATTATTGATCAGCTTGATGATTTTTTTCGCCATGTAATAGCCCGGCGCAGCTTTACCTCCGATCAATACGCAACGGTCCGTCCAGTTTGCAGTATCGCCGCGCTTGATACGGTCATACAGATGAATGACATGCAATACGTTTAACAACTGGCGTTTATATTCATGAACGCGCTTGACCTGTACATCAAAAATGGCGTCAACGTTAAAATCGACATCATGTTCAAGCTTCTTGAAATCGATCAGCTTTTGTTTCGCACTTTGCTTGATTTCATGCCAGCGCTTGCGGAACTTCTTATCATCAGCGTAAGGCTCAAGCTTCTTTAGCAACGACAAGTCGGTCAGCCAGCCATTGCCTATCGTTGCGGTGATCAGTTCGGCCAGTTCCGGATTACATGCTGCCAGCCAACGACGCGGGGTAACGCCATTGGTCTTATTGTTGAATTTGCCCGGCCAGAACTCATAAAAATCCCGAAACAAGCCTTGCTGCAATAATTTTGAATGTAACGCCGCGACACCGTTAACCGAATAGCTGCCGACTATTGCCAGATAAGCCATTCTGACGTATTGCTCGTTGCCTTCTTCGATAATAGACATGCGGGTTAATCGGCCGGTATCGCCGGGCCAGTGCGCGGAAACTTCGGCCATAAAATGGGCATTAATATCGAAGATAATCTCCATCAGCCTCGGCAACAACTGTTTAAACAGGTTAACCGACCACCGTTCCAGCGCTTCCGGCAACAGGGTATGGTTAGTATAAGCCATCGTCTTACGGGTAATCGCCCAGGCATCATCCCAGACCAAACCATGGACATCCAATAACAGGCGCATTAATTCCGCTACCGCTATACTCGGATGGGTGTCGTTTAACTGGAACGTATTCTTTGCCGCAAAATGGGAAAAATTATTGCCGTGACGACCGACCCAAATGCTGATCACATCCTGCAAACTGGCCGAAGCAAGCAGGTATTGCTGACGCAGACGCAATGCTTTTCCGTTTTCATTGGCGTCATTCGGATACAACACCATGGTGATATTTTCAGCGGTATTTTTTGCCGCTACCGATTCCGCATAATCACCGGCATTAAACTCCTGTAAATTAAACTCTTCAGTCGCCGTGGCTTTCCATAATCGCAAAGTATTGACCGTGCCGTTCTGGTATCCGGGAATCGGCGTGTCGTAAGGAACCGCGAGCACATCCTGCGTCTCTATCCAGCGAGTTCTTTTATTACCGATTTCATCAATATGCGATTCGGTATGTCCGCCAAATTTAATCCTAAACGTATATTCAGGCCGTTCAATTTCCCACACATTCCCGTTACGCAACCAATGATCCGGCTTTTCGACCTGCTCGCCATTGACAATATCCTGCGAAAACATCCCGTATTCATAACGCAAACCGTAGCCGGTCACCGGCAGCTGCAATGTTGCGCAACTGTCGATAAAACAGGCCGCCAAACGACCCAGGCCGCCGTTGCCCAAACCGGCATCCGGCTCGCTTTCAACCAGCTCTTCAAGTTCAAGACCCAAATCATACATGGTCTGCTCAACCGCTTCATTAAGGCCCAGATTCAGCATCGCATTACTTAAAGTGCGGCCCATTAAAAATTCCATCGACAGATAGTAGGCTCTCTTGCAATCCGTCTCTTTATAAGTATTGTAAGTTTTTTTCCAGCGCTCAATCAGCCGGTCGCAAATAGCCATCGACAGCGCTTCATAGGCATAATGCGGCGACGTATTGTGTTCATCCCGGCCTAAACGATGACTGTAATAACGTTTGAAATCGGCGACAAGGTGCTGTTCGTCCATGCCCAAATCGGGAAGCATGGTAATTGTGGCTTTTGGTTTACTGGTTTTAAAGCTTCTATGCGGCATATTTTCTAAACTACAAAGTTGATATTAAGTTGATGTTAACTACTTTTTTTTATTTAGCCAAAACATTCCTTTGCCGGAATAAATCTATCGCAAAGCTTTTTCCCATCGGCTTACCAGTGCGGCGGCGATGCTGTTGCCGAATACATTAGTTGCGCTACGGCCCATATCCAGAACCTGATCGACAGCCAACAATAACAGCAACCCGGCTTCAGGGATATGAAACATCGATAATGTCGCGGCAATGACGATTAACGAGGCCCTGGGCACGCCAGCCACGCCCTTGCTGGTGAACATCAGGGTCAGCAACATAATCATCTGGTCGCCCAGCGCCATGTCGATACCGTAAGCCTGGGCGATAAACAGCACGGCAAAGGTCATGTACATCATGCTGCCATCAAGGTTGAACGAATAACCCAGCGGCAGCACCAAGCCGCAGACTTTCTCATCGCAACCGAAGCGTTCCAGTTGTTGCAACAGCTTCGGGTAAGCGCTTTCGCTGCTGGCAGTACCGAAAGCCAGCAGCATCGGTTCGCGAATGTGGCGTATCAAAGACAAGATTCTATGCCCCAGAAATAAAAAACCGACGCAAGCCAGCGTACTGCACAGCAGCAACAGCCCGAAGTAAAATTCCCCGATAAACCGGCCGTAAGACAGCAACACGCCGATGCCGTTCTGCGCGATGACCGAAGCCACCGCCGAAAACACAGCAACCGGAGCGGTATGCATCACATAGCCGGTGACTTTCAACATGATATGCGTCAATGAATCGAGCAACTTGACGGTCGGGTGCGCCAATTCGCCCAACGAAGCGCAAGCTACACCAAAGAACATCGAGAACACCACGATCTGTAAAATCTCGTTGCTCGACATAGCTTCGATGATGCTTTTCGGGAACATGTGCGAAACAAAATTGCCCAGTGTCGGCGTAACCTGCGGCAATCCGGTCTTTGCTCCGGCCTCGGGCAGAGCCATGTGCAGAGAACTGCCCGGCTCAAAGCCATTGACCAATAACATGCCCAGCAACAGGCTGAATATCGACGCCGAAAAAAACCACAACATAGCCTTCAGGCCGACCCGTCCGACGGTCTGAATGTCGCCCATTTTGGCCATGCCCACCACCAGCGTCGAAAAAACCAGCGGCGCGATTATCATCTTGACCAGGCGCAGGAAAATATCGGTCAGTGCGGAAAATATAGCAATGACCGATTTCATTGTTTCAGTTCCAGCCAGCGTCAGGTTAAGCAGTTCGCCAACAATGATGCCGAGCACCAGAGCTACTGCGACATAAAGAGTCTGGCGATTGGGGGGCTGGGTGTGAGTCGTCATAAACTAAAGAGCCTTATTAAAATTTTAAATATTTCACCACGAAGGCACGAAGAACACGAAGAGATAAAGCTTCGTGTTCTTCGTGCCTTCGTGGTGGATAAAAGCCTCTATCCAATTAGCAACACCGCTTAATCCCATTCCACTTTTCATCCTGCCATTGCTTGAAAAACGCCTCTTTGCTTAACGGCGTATCGGCTTGATGATGTTCTGCATGGTGCTGCAAATAGCGCTCATAAGCATCATCCCCGGAAAGGCGCCGCACCACACGCCAAAACGCTTTCAGTCTACTTAACATCAATCCCTCACCCACTCTTCAACCAGACGGCTCGGACAATGCGGCACTTCGGCCAGCGGCAGCACCGGTTTTCCGGCCAGATAACGGCTGCAAACGCGCAGCATGTCGAATACGATCAGCCATAACAAAACGACAAAAAACAAGGTCAGCCAGCCGTCCAAATGCTGGTTAAAGATCAACTGCGGCGCAACAGCCGCTTTCTCCGGCGGCAACACGCCTGCCGCCAGCTTGTCGGCCAGATCATTGGCCGCTGAAAAGAAACCGATGCGGATATTGTCGCTGGCGATTTTCTCCCATGCCGCCGAACTGGTTATCGTCACCAGCCACACCAACGGCAAACCGGTCACCCAGGCATATTTGAATTTGTCGGACTTAACCAGAATACCGGTCGCCACGCACAGCGCAATCGCGGCCAGCATTTGGTTGGCAATACCGAACAACGGCCACAAAATATTGACCCCGCCGTTCGGATCGATCACGCCGATATAAAGGAAATAGCCCCAGCCGGACACGACCAGAGCGCTGGTCAAAACCACCGACGGTGTCCACGAAGTCTCGCCCAGTTTCGGCCATATATTACCGAGCATGTCCTGCAACATGAAGCGGCCGACACGAGTTCCGGCATCCAGCGTGGTCAATATAAAAATCGCCTCGAACATGATCGCGAAGTGATACCACAAAGCCAGCATGCTCTCGCCGAACGCGCTGCCGAAAATACTCGCCATGCCGACCGCTAAAGACGGCGCGCCGCCGGTTCTGGCAAACAGCGTCGCCTCGCCCATTTGATTGGCTAGAAGCTGCATCTGGTCAACCGTGACCGGAAAGCCCCACGAAGAAATTTTGGCAACCGCATCGACAGCTTCCTTACCGACCACGCCCGCCGGGCTGTTGATCGCAAAAAACACGCCCGGATCAAGCACTGTCGCGGCCATCATCGCCATGATCGCCACAAAGGATTCCAGCAACATGCCGCCGTAGCCGATCATGCGTATATCGCGTTCGTTGCTGAGCAATTTCGGCGTGGTGCCGGACGCGATCAGCGAATGAAAACCGGAAATCGCTCCGCAAGCGATGGTAATAAACACGAACGGGAACAGCTTGCCGCCGAAAATAGGCCCGGTGCCGTCGATGAACTGCGTCAACGCAGGCATCTTCACGGTCGGCTGCAGCATGATAATCGCAACCGCCAGCAAAGTAATCGTGCCCAACTTTACATAAGTCGACAGATAATCGCGCGGCGCCAGCAACAACCAAACCGGCAAAATAGCAGCGGCAAAACCGTAAGCCATCACCCACCACGCCAGCATCAAGCCTTCATGATCGAACCAGACACGCAAAGTTTCATTATGGTCGATCCAGCCGCCACCGACCACGGCCAGCAATAGTAAAATCACGCCTAACGCCGAAGCCTCCAGCACTTGGCCGGGACGGAAACTGCGCATGTATAGACCGACAATCATCGCAATCGGAATCGTCGCCGACACCGTAGCCGTCGCCCACGGGCTGTGTTTCATTGCGTTGACCACCACCAGCCCCAACACCGCAATCAGGATGATCATGATTGCAAAGGTGGCGATCAGCGCCGCCGTACCGCCCAATGCGCCCAACTCATCGCGCGCCATCTGCCCCAGACTTTTGGCATCGCGCCGGGTCGACAAAAACAGCGTCACCATATCCTGCACGCAACCGCCCAGCACCGCACCGAACAAAATCCACAGCGTTCCCGGCAAATAGCCGAACTGCGCGGCCAGAGTCGGACCCACCAACGGCCCAGGCCCGGCTATCGCCGCAAAATGGTGGCCGAACACGATCCACTTATTGGTCGGCACGAAATCGCGGCCGTTATCCAAACGTTCGGCCGGTGTCGCCCGCGTCTCATCAACCGCCAGCACCGTCACGGCAATCCATGTCGCATAAAAACGGTAAGCAATGGCATACACGCACAAAGCGGCGGTTATAAACCAAAGCGTGTTGATGTTCTCCCCGCGGTTTAAAGCAATACCGCCGACGGCTGCCGCACCGAGCGCGGCGATCAGTACCCAAATGGAATTTTTCAGTAGATTGTTCATCAGTCAGCTTCTTTTTATTGTTGATGTTTTTGTATCGGCGTTAACCGGTTGGCCGTTTTTTGAGAAATAAATGACTTCCGGTAAGTCCTTAAAATGATCATCCGCCGTTATCAGCGGCACATCAACCAGTCTTGCGGAAGCGTAAATAATTGCATCGGCAAAAGATAATCGATGTTGCAAAGCCAGGTCTGCCGCATACAGAGACAGGCGGGTAGTTAATGGTACAACCTGCCCTTGTTCGGTTAGAGCGATAACTTCCAGAGCCTCAACCTCGCTTTTTTCCCGCTTTGCCCATTTATAGAGTTCAAATTGCAACGTAGTGGGGACGATCAATTCAGCTGGATCGGCCAGATAGAGCTCAAAGTCATCCGCTAACTGGCCGTCAGTTAACCATTCTATCCAGCCGCAGGTATCAACCAGACCGGCCATTAGATCCTGTCCTGATGATCCCTATAATTATTTGGGTTGCTGCCTTTAAAACTGCCCCTGGCCGCTGTTAAAGAGCGAACCGGAACCAGCTCAATAATGTCGCCTTTAGCGATCAGGATAAACTGTTGACCCGCTTTTAGATCAAGTTGATCGCGGATAGCCTTAGGTATTGCCAATTGGAATTTGCTGGATAATTTAGCTGAAATCATACTTACCTTGTGGTGATGCTATCGATCGAGTGAAAGTAAAATCATAGAGGCTACTCAGGATTGAAGCAAGCATTGGTTTGATTGTTAAGACGGATTTGCTTGGGTGTCGTAAATGGACGAAGAGAACTTTGTTTCCGACCTCGTTCCCACGCGCTGAGTCACTGCCATTAAGTTAGGAAAAAGCTTTATTTGCCCCTCATCTTAACCTTCTCGGCAATTGCTCCTGCATTGCTCTACTACCTGCATCCATGCAGGCATCCCTGAGGGAGAGGAACTGTTCATCCTTAACTTAATGGCAGTGACTCAGCGCGTGGGAACTAGACAAATTTTTGTTCATCTGGTTTTATACGACCTGCAAACCTAAAAATTGCTGAAAGGGTTGAAAATCTTTATCTGAATGCAATAACGGCAATTCGTTTTCAATGCAGAAGGTAGCAATCATCGTATCGATAGTTTTTCGGATCGTAATGCCTTGTTTGCGCAAGTTTCTGAAATTTTCGGCACTTTTTAAGCTTAGAGTTACGCCCAACATGGCGTGGACAGGCAGGGAGCAAAGCAAGTTTTTTGCGGCTTGGTAATCCTGGTCTAATTTAAACCCTTGCAGCACTTCCGCCAGAATCAAATCCCCGGTGCATACCGGCTGCACACCCAGTAAGCTATCCAATTTTTTGGTTGCCAGCGTTTCCGTGCCGTTGAAGTAATCGATCCAAACACTGGAATCGACCAGAATCACCGATCAGTCCTCATTTGCTCCAAATCGCCCTCCCATTTTAATTTACCTTTAAAGGCTTTGATGCCCTCTTGCTGTTTCAACATCAATAAGGTTTTTAGACCAAGCTCTACCGCTTCGCGCTTGGATTTTGCCCCCGTCGCTTTTAAAACATCGGCCATTAAGGTGTCGTCAATGATTATATTGGTTCGCATCGGGCTATCCTTGTGTAAGGAATTTATAAATGATACACATTAGAACATATACAATACCCTGATTCAATTTCACTAGAACCAGAATTTCCAGCAATTTCTTTGTCGTTTAAACCAACAGCCATTGGCAAACTGTCTTTAGCGCCGTAGACTATCCGCTAAACAACATGTCGATTAAGTTCTTTTACGAACACCTTTCGAGTTTAGGTGCTTACTTCGTTAATCCGGTACTTAAAATCAATTGAGCCTGGCCTTTATTGTTTTTTTCCTTATTACAAAATCTGCTGTGAGCTGGTCGATAGCCTCTTACCCATCCAAATAACTAAATGTTAACCCAAGGACACAACATGCTAATTGAAACGACTTTGTTAAAACCAACTGCCGTTAAGATAGCCGGTAGCTTGAGCTCTACATTTCTGAGTAAGAAATTATCAGTCCACCAAAACAATAAAGCCCAGCAAGCACAAATTCAGATTTGTATTGAAGATCTTTGTGAACAATGGCTGCTATCAGTCATGAAAAGTCTTGCAGCGATGGATTATGAAGACCAAGCCTTGCGGGATTTCTTCCAACACTATAATCATGATTTAGAGTGCTATGTTAAAAATGAACAAGTTGCCGAAGAGTTATTAAAACCATTAAGCGACACGGGGAGCCACTATCAACTTAACAGCGAGCTGTTGCAAAAACGCTGGCAAGAACTTGACCTGCAAGCCTTGCCGGAAGACTTTGACATACAGCAAATCTGCAATTTGTATGTCAAACGTGTACAAAAACAAAGTATCGTCTCGCCCGATTTACGCAGCCTTTACCTTGCCCAATTAAGCCAAGACTCCGCCAATTATTTACAAGCCCTGCGTGGTGCTTGGCCGGACTTTGATTTGGATCAATACAAAACCCGTTTGACCGAACGTTACAAAGTCCTTGATCTATCGGCATTAACACCGCCAACACGGGATGACAATGACACCCGGCTAATGCTGCAAGATGTGTTTATGCCGCAAACTGTCAAAGAAAGCCGACCGCCCAGCGAATTACCCAAAGAACGCTGGCAGCAATTGCAAAATCAAGATGAAATCAAAGACTCGTCGGAAGCCTTTCGTACCGATGAGTTTGCGCGGCTTCAAGAAAACTGGGTGCAACAAAGCTCAAAACCGGTTTTAAATATTTTCGCCCGGCACAAACTGATCGTATTAGGCGATCCTGGCTCAGGTAAATCCAGCTTGGTACGCTATTTATTGCTTAGCTGTTTAAATCCGCCCCAAAATGATGCTTGGCTGGAGCCGTTAAAAGGGCATTTGCCGTTATTGATTGAGCTGCGTTCCTATATCGCGGCAGTCACTGGCAAGCACTGCGATAATTTTTTGGATTACTTCCATTACCTCGGCAAATCGGAAGGCTACGCGCTCAATCATCTGGAATTGAAAAACCAATTAAAAAACCGTTCTGCCTTGGTCATGTTCGATGGACTGGATGAAATATTCGACCTTGCCCAACGCGAAAAAATAACCCAGGAAATTATCGGTTTCGCCAACGATTATCCCAAAGCCAAAATCCTGGTAACCTCTCGTATCATCGGTTTTGACGGCGCGGCTTTACGTCATGCCGGATTTAGCGAATACACACTACAGGACTTGTCGTTAGCTCAAATTCACGCTTTTGCCCAAGGCTGGTATCAGCTGGTGTTCAAGGATCACCCGCAAGAAGTGACTAACCGTCTGCAGCGTATCCAACTAGCCGTTGAACACTCGCCCGCCATAGCTCAATTGGCGGGAAATCCGCTGTTATTAACCATTATCGCTATTATCGCCAAGCATCAGGAATTGCCGCGTGACAGAGTATTGTTATATGAACATGCAGCAAAAGTGTTATGCCATCATTGGGATGTTACCGGACATAAAATTACTGACTCCCACTCCAACTTTATGCTCGATACCGACAAGTTAGATTTGTTACGGAGGATTGCGGTAAAAATGCAGCAAGCCCCCAGCGGCTTATCCGGCAACGTGATCCAGACCGAAGAACTACAACAAGCCATAGCCGATTACTTAAGCCAACGATGGAAACAATCATCCGCAAAAGCTACGCAGCTAAGCCGGGCCATCATTGAGCAGTTACATACTCGCAATTTTATTTTGTGTTTCTATGGTGCCGATTCATACGGCTTCGTGCATAGAACTTTTTTAGAATATTTTTGTGCTGCCGAGATCGTGCAACGTTTTGAGAAAAAACAGGAGTTATCGGAGGACAATTTAAAGACCTTGTTTTTAGAACATTATCAAGATGACGTCTGGCATGAAATTTTGCGCCTGATCTGCGGCATGATCGACGCCAAATTTGCCGGACTGCTAATTGATGCCATATTGCCTGAGGAAACAGGGAATCGGGAGCAAAACGAGGCATTAATACTTGCTATACAGTGTTTGGCCGAAGTTTCGGATTTAAGCGAAATAGCCGATACCTCCAAGCGAGTCTTGGCTTGTTTGTGCAAATGGTTTGAAATAGAGGAGGATTATATAGATGATGACATTGAAGAATTGTTTGAAAAAAATGCATTACCGGCGGTGGAGCGTATAGGCAAAAATTGGGTTGGACGTGAAGATTTCATTGGGTGGATAAAACTGGATAATAAAAAAGTCAATTTCTATTCGGGCGCTTATTGTTTTGGACGTATGGTGGGGGCTGTCTGGCCCGACCACATTGAACTGCAACAAGACTTACTGGCATTAACTCAAAGCCAGGACAGTTTGACTGTACACATGGCCTTTGATGCCTTAGCGCGCTGCTTTAATAAACCCATAAGAAGCTTTTTGGCACAACAATTAACTGTAGATGAACAAAGCTCTAGCCGTATCCGCACTTGTATACAGACTTTAGCTAAGCATTATCAAGATTGGCCGGAAACCTATCAGCTGCTGAAACAGTGTTTGCAAGATACACATGAATCTGCCCGCCAAGCTGCCGTTGGAGCTTTGGCTGAACGTTACCAAGACCGACCGGAAACTTATCCACTGATTAAACAGTGTTTGCAAGATGACCATGAAACTGTCCGACTAGCTACCGTTAGAGCTTTAACTAAACGCTACCAAGACCGACCGGAAACTTATCCGCTGCTGAAACAGTGTTTGCAAGATGAGTATGAAATTGTCCGACAGTCTGCTATTTGGGCTTTGGCTGAACATTACCAAGACCGGCCGGAAATTTACTCGCTGTTAACTCAGTGCATCCAAGATCGACATGAAACCGTCCGCCGAACTGCCGTTCTAGCTTTAGCTACACATTTCCAAAATCAGTCGGAAACCTACCCGTTGCTAAAACAGTGTTTGCAAAATGCTTATGGAGATATTCGCTCAGCTGCAGTTTGGGCTTTGGCTGGCCATTACCAAAACCAACCAGAAACCTACACGCTGTTGATGCAATGTCTGAAAAATGAGTATGCTGATATCTCCTCATCTGCCGTTTGGGCTTTGGCTGAACATTACCAAGACCAGCCGGAAATTTACCCACTGTTGAAACAGTGTCTGCAAGATAGGCATGAAATTGTCCGACAGACCGCCGTTTGGGCTTTGGCTATACATTTCCAAGATCAACCCGAAATATATCCGCTGTTAACACAGTGCTTGCAAGATAGACATGAGTCTGTCCGCCAAGCTGCCGTTGGGGTTTTGCCCGAACATTATCAAGACCGACTGGAAACTTACCCGTTGTTGACACAGTGTTTGCAAGATAGACATGAATCTGTCCGCCAAGCTGCCGTTTGGGCTTTGGATGATTATTACCAAGACCAGCCGGAAACTTACCTGCTGATAACAAATTGCCTACAAGATGAACATGAAGATGTCCGTCGGGCCGCACTTGGTTTTTTAACGGAACAAAACTTTCAAGACGTGAAAAGAAAATTGCTATTACGCGATTTTGACAATAGCAGCATGACTCTTTGGCTAGATCCTTTAGAAGCCATTACAAAAGACCAAGTAGAACGAGCCGCAAAACAACTAAACCTTAGTCCCAAAGCCATTCGCCAACATTACCAAGAAATAGCGCTTGAAATACCTTTGCAACTGGAATGGCTAATATAGCTTCTCGTGGGTCTGGCAACCGTTTTTTCATTGCCCGATTACGGAACTAATTTTGAACGCTGTAAGGCGGATTCGCGCAGCAATCCGCCATGAACGGCGCTTTGAACTTGATGCTCGTCGGATGTTCCAAGCGGGATTTTTTATGTCCAATTGATCGGATACTGCGCGTCGATTGGCGGTTTGCTCGCGCGAAAACGCCCTACTACGGTTAACCGCTTTTGGCCGAACTGCAACATTTCAAAAAAGCCCGGTTATGAAGCAGTGAAAACTAATTCTGGAAGCTATCAGATCAAACCGGCTGTAGTTCGGGCAACAGCTTTTTCGTTGCCCGGCATTATTAGCATACCTGATTGTCGGGCATAAACAGCATGCCCAACCTACGAAACTTCAATCATCCCGTATTCCGCTACGCTGCATACGGGCTAGTGTGTCATGAAGAAAGGCGGAAGCCTTTTATGCTGTATTAAAGATGAGA
>NZ_DAIUEH010000065.1:25850-26018 GCF_036845245.1 Methylobacter sp. | reverse complement strand
CATAACGCCAACTATAACCTATATCTAATGCTATTAATGCAATTAAACACTAGCTTGATTACCAGATTGGTGCCCGAACGGCTGACCATCAGGTCGCTTGCCGCAATTCCTGCCCCGAACACCAGCTTGTCGGTCTTGTTGGCGTTGTAGTAGTCATAGTCGCTGATC
>NZ_DAIUEH010000065.1:0-25750 GCF_036845245.1 Methylobacter sp. | reverse complement strand
GCTCCGCCGTCAATCGTGTCGTTGCCGTTGCTGTCGGTGATGGTATCGTTACCACCTAACCCATAGATAATATTGTTGTCGGTAAAGCCGGTGAGGGTATCCGTGTTTTCAGTGCCGTAGATGATATTGCCCAACACCGATAGCTGGGCCGCACTCAGGCTGCTGCCGTCGGCAAACTGGGCCTGCTCGATCTGGTAAGCGCTGCTTCCATACCAGTTTTCAACGGTGACCTGATCGGTAGCGGTCGGATTGGCCGGGTCGTTGACTTTGATTACCAGATTAACGCCCGAACGGGACCATCAGGTCGCTTGCCGCAATCCCCGTCCCGAACACCAGCTTGTCGGTCTTGTTGGCGTTGTAGTAGTCATAGTCGCTGATCGTGTCCTGACCGTCGCCCCGGTTGAACAGATAAGTATCGGCGCTGCTGCCGCTCTGGATGCGGTCGTTGCCGGCACCGCCGGTAAAAGTGTTGGTGTAATTGTAGTTGGCTTGAGTCGAGGCATACACCTGGATCAAGTCGTTGCCCGCACCGCCTTCGACGGTATTGTTGGCGCCACCGCTGAAAGTCACCGTGTCGTTGCCGTCGCCGCCGCGCAGTATATTCGTGCCGGAACCTTGGTCGTTGATTACGTCATCGCCGGCTCCGCCGTCAATCGTGTCGTTGCCGTTGCTGTCGGTGATGGTATCGTTACCACTACCTCCGTATATGGTGTCATTGCTAATACCTGCATTGATCGTATCATTACCAGCGGCACCGCTAATTACATCATTACCACTACTTGGACCATTCAAAACATCATTTCCACTCTCCCCAAAGACATAAACATCCCCAGCCACAGCCGTTACTGTTCCGCTGCCGATGTGTATATGCCAATTGTTCAATTCTGTTTGCAACTGCGGGTCGAGGCTAACTTTTCCTGCATATTCAATAAGCCTGTCTATGTCTACTCCGCTCCATCCAAATGACTGAAGCTTTTGCCCCTCAACGCGGTTGAGTTCCAACATGTCAAGTAGTGCACTTTTGGCGTCGGTGAGGCTGAGTGTATCCAATGCTGTATTTATACCGCTGGTATCTACGCTGATGCCGTCGGCATTGAGTTCTAAAGTGATCGCGTCGAGATAGGGTTTGAAACGTGTTTGTACCAGTAGGTTGTCATAAACGGAGCTTTTTAACGCTTGATAGCTTTGCTCAATCAGCACTTGTTGTTCGTGCAAAATGGTGTAGCTGAGTGTTGCGCTGGGATCGGCTGGCAGTTCTTGGAAGGTCCGGCCATTGATTTTTTCAACCAGGCTGAGTTTGTCCATGAAGGCGGCATAGGCGGGTGTGCCTGCGGCTATGCCTTCGAGTGTGATGGAGGTGTGGCTGACGCCGTTGGTCAAAGTGGCTGCACGGGCTGCGGTGGTGGTAAATGTGCTGGTCGCCGACCACTGGCTGAGCAGATTGTCCAGCATGGATTTTTGTATATCGCTGGTGACGGCGGCATATCGGCTGAGGGTTGAGGCCAGTTCAGGTGAGCGGGCGGCGGCGTCTCTCAAGCCCCTGACCATGCCGGCGCCTCGCATATCGGGCAGTGCCAGTATTTGCTCAGTCAGCGGAAGGGCGTCTGTAAATTGGCTGTAGAAAGGGTTTTCGGTAAGGTTAATAACGCCAGCCAACCCCGTAGCTCCGCCGCTATGGATATAGTTGCCGGTTTCAGTAAGGATGTTGCCGTTGCCTTGCGCGGTGTTGACGGTGGTGTTGCTAAGATTAATGTCTGTTATCTGATAGGCGTCGAGGGTGAATAGTTCGTTGCTTTGGCTGATGCCGTCCTGGTTGAGATCACGCCAGACTCTGAGGCTGGCGAAGTTGGTGTCTTGTGCATTGACGATGCCGTCGTGGTTGCTGTCGAGATCGGCCAAGGCATTGAAGCCGTTGGTCGCCAGCGTACCGTCGGATTTGATGGTGGAGTCGCCAAACAATTCGCGCCCGTTATCTATCGTGCCGTTGCCGTTCCTGTCCCAGACCACAAAGCCGTCATTGGCACTGATCCAGCCGGTGGCGGTCTTGACGCCGTCTGCGTTTTGGTCGAACAGAATGGGAGATGCGGTGTTGATGCCGACGGTCTCGATACCGTTGTCGTTGAGGTCGAGGACAAGCGGGTCGCGGCGGACTGGCGGGCGAACAAAAGTTTGGGAGTCGCCGTATTTGCTGTTGGCCAAGGGGTCGAAGCCGGAACCAGAACCGTAGCCTGAACCTGAACCTGAACCTGAACCTGAACTGGAAGGTGTTCCCGATGCATTAGCCTTAGCAGGCAACAATAAGTCACCGATGTCCTGGAGATATTTTTCAATCGCGCCTCGTATATCACCGCTCACCGGAGTATTGTTATCGGGTTGTTCAGGCGGGGGACCCTCAAAAATACCAGTTAGTGCGCGAAGCAAATAAAGCATTGCATCACCGACAGGACCACCGATAGGGCTGCTGGGTGCAGGGGGAGGACTAATCGTAATAACATCACCGGGTTGAATAGGAGTAGAACTAGCGGAGTTAGGCGTGGTAATAGTTCCAATCTGCTCACCGTTATGCATTATTGTAATTGTCCCGTCAGCATTAGCGACGCCAGTAAGTGGTGTGCCCTGATATACACCCTCGGGGCTAATAGTGCCAATAACATGATCATTATATTCAATGAGGCGCGAATCACTTCCATTAACTGCGTGTATAACAACTTTATCGGTCATCTTATTCTCTCCAAAATGTATCAGTAAAATTAAATTGGCTGCGTTCAAATATCGCGGTTCTTGTTTTTACATCAAATAAATATTTTTTAAGCCGTATTTGCTCGTAATTATTTAGATATCCACGCCAGCATGAATGAAAAAAGAAACAGGTCCGCTATAAAATGCATGGTTATAAGGTTAAAGAGATTACGTTTTTTATAGTAATAAAGTAACGTTATCATTGAATATATTGCCGTTACGATTACGGCTGTAAATCCTTGAGAAGCATGCGTTATAGCAAATAGCGGCGATGCAATCAGAATAGGTTTATAGAGTTTGGTTTTGCCTTCAAAACAGCGTATTAAGATCCATTTGTAAAGCCATTCCTCATGTATGGCTGCTGTGCTTGCCAAATAAAGTACGCCCCAAAAACCCATCTTGCTGATAACCAAGTAATTAATGGATTTTAAAAAAGGAATATTTTGGTTGATTCCCGAATAATTAAATTTGTTGATATATACATAAAAGCAAGCAAATGCAAACCCCAAAAAAACAAACATAAGAAAACCGCTAATGGAAATGCGGAATTCCGAAAAGAACTCTCTTAATGATCCAGGGATGGTTTTGAATATATATATCGCAATTAATAGCGGCCATAGAAAATGCGTTGTGGCATCGACAAGAATCCTAATTCCTGCCGTTGAATGCAGAGAAAAAATGGGCAATAAAAATGATGCATAAGCTGCGAAGAAACATTTTGTATATACCGTGTGTGCGAAGGGATGCGTATTTTTTTTTGGTTCAGACATTCGGTGTAACCTTTCAATTTTTTAGGGGTAATAGCTCTCGGCATTGCTAGCTTTTGTATATTTGCCAATATTCATCGGGACGTACCATGATTCTTTTATCCTACTTTCCTCCATATACGCAATTTCTTTTGTCAGCGTATCAAGGTCGTGCCTTATCATGATGTTAAGAACAAAAATAGGGACGAACAAAAATAGGGACGCAGCTTGATATTCCAGGGAGGTTTTTTGATATTTGAATTTGCTAAAAATGTATCTAGATTTTTGAGTGGGTTGCTTCGAGTAAGAAGTTTGGCTTGATACACGCTCAATGTCTATATTTTTGTGATGGTAATCATATTTTTTAATCTCTGTATCGGCTACGTTTTTTCCAGAATGTGCTGTAGTCTAGTTGGCGCAGTTTTGTTTCTAAGCGGAATGGAGTTCTGATGGCAAATGATGGATAAAACAGCTTGGGCACAAAGAGGAGGTTTACATTATATATTTCCTGAATTTTTATAATGCCACTGATAACTCGTTGTTCCGAGTATGGTAGTTACCGGATGGTTCGGCTTGACCGTATTTGCAGGCTTGGTAGCGGATTATTAGCTGCGGTGAATAAAACCAGGTCTTTCTTTTTGGCCCTTTTTTATCCTGAAAGTTGTGGTCATCCCTGACCACTTCAAGGTTTTCAGGAAGCAAACCAAGTGTAGAAATATTACCCGAGTAACTGGGGTCAGAGTAAACTTAAATTCTGCTATACTGCGCCTACTCTTTAATTTCGGGTAAAACAAATGGCAAGACTGTCCAGAGTGTGTCCAATTGGGATACCCCAGCATGTGATTCAACGTGGCAATAATCGACAGGTGTGCTTTGGCGGTGAACCAGATTTTGCGGCTTATGCGGGTTGGCTGAAAGACTACTCTAAAAAATATCAGGTAGATATTCATGCTTGGGTATTAATGACCAACCATGTGCATCTGCTGTGCACACCGAGAGTCGAGAATGCGGTCAGTCAGATGATGCAATCGCTGGGTAGGCGCTATGTGAGATATTTCAATTTTAGCTACAAGCGGACAGGGACGCTTTGGGAAGGCCGATTTAAATCTTGTCTGGTACAGGAAGAAGGTTACCTGTTACAACTTTATCGTTATATTGAGTTAAATCCGGTCAGAGCAGGGATGGTGGAACAACCCTCAGATTATGCTTGGTCGAGTTACCCGATAAATGCTTTGGGAAAAATATCGGAGTTGTGTACACCTCATCCCGTGTACCTTGCGTTAGGCAGTGAGCCAATAGAGCGGCAGTCAAGGTATCGTGAATTATTTAAACATCATATCGAGGGAAAATTGCTGGAAGATATTCGGCTTGCGGCAAATAAAGGTATGGCATTTGGCAATGGGCGATTTGAAGCGGAAATCGAAAGTTTGACCGGACGGAGAATGACACCAAAAAAGATGGGGCGACCCGTTGGCTGGAGGAAGAAAAAGGCAGATGAATGACTTAAGTTTACTCTGACCCCAGTTATTTCTGACCCCAGTTATTTGAGGGTGGACAGTTCATTACTTTGGCTGATGCCGTCCTGGTTGAGGTCACGCCAGACTCTGAGACCGGCGAAGTCGGTGTCTTGTGCATTGACAATGCCGTCGTGGTTGCTGTCGAGGTCGGCCAAGGCATTGAAACCGCCGGTCGCCAGTGAGCCATCGGATTTGATGGTGGAGTCGCCAAACAATTCGCGCCCGTTATCTATCGTGCCGTTGCCGTTTCTGTCCCAGACCAGCAATCCGTCATTGGCGTTGATCCAGCCGGTGGCGGTTTTTACGCCATCCGCGTTTTGGTCGAACAGAATGGGCGATGCGGTGTTGATGCCGACGGTCTCGATTCCGTTGTTGTTAAGGTCGAGAACAAGCGGGTCGCGGCGGACTGGAGGGGGGACGAAGGTTTGGGATTTGGTGAAAGTATCATTAATCGTATTTTTAATGTTATCCCAAGTGGATGGTTCTGACCATTTTCTGGCTTCATTCGGATCAAGTGGATTATTGATAGTTTTCCCCTCGTTAACGCGGTCATATATCCATTTTTCAAGTGAATCGGTGGTTTGCCCTGTATCTTTTGCATCTTGCCAACGGTGGTATTCTTCTCTTCCAACGTTGTTGTTGAACTTGTCCATGTTTTCTTCTGTAGCAGCTATAACTGGATCTGGATCACGGTGGGTTGCTTCATGATAGTCCATACCAAGTTTTGATATAGCGTCTGAAGAATGTTCCGATAACAATGCACTGCCATAGGCATGCCTAAATGCATCATATGCGTCATTGCGGTATCCAGTTGTAACTGGAAATCCTCCCAAACTATTGGCAATAGCCGCTGAATCACCAGGTGATGTTATGTTTGTGCCTAATATTGTGGTTAATGCATCTGCAATAAATTCACTCATTTAATTATCCTCATTGAAAAAAGAAGTAGATAACGTCAGGAAATAATTTGCTACCTAATTTGAATGAAACTTCTAGTTTTTTTTCTGTACAAAGTCCTTTATTATCATTTAGGTAACTCATCGTTTCATCATTCCACAATCTCATTGGAATGCGTACACGAGATGTCGAACCATCTAAAAAAAACAACCATAACAGGTATCCATCATGGTCAGACGTTTCATTAAAACCGTTTACCTTCTCGCCAATTCGTTCTTCAAAATGTGCTTGAGTTGCATATGGCCACTGAGCGCAAGCCCTTACGATTTTCTTATTACTAAAATCTTGTAAAGATATAGGCTGCAAATTTCTAGATTGTCTAACCTTGTCGATAGCTTTAGCTATTTTATATTCAAGAACAAGATCGTAACCGTAGTAAATTCCACGCTCATAAAAATATATAAATCTAGGTCCAAATAAGGATATTAAAACAATAAATATTAAAATTAATAAGCTCTTACCAAATATGTTTATTATTTTCTTTAGGAATAAAATAGGAGCGGAGTCCGATATTTTGGCATTAGAAGACGTATCACCATTCTTTTTCATGCCTGTTTTTCCTCTATATTTCATCATTCGCAATCCCACTTACCAGCAAGTCATAGCCAGTGCCACTCAGATGACGTTAGCATCATTGTAAAAAGTGTCAGGTTTTGAATTGTGCATTTCTTCAAAACAACTTGGTTATGCATAATTCAAGACCTGACATTTTTCCCTAAACCGTTAATTGAAGCCTGTTGAGCATCAACACCCGCTTGAACCAGCCTATTGTAAGTGTTGGTGTAGCCTTCGTAAAAATCAAAAACTGCGCCACGGTAGGTACTAGCAGCATTCTGCAATTGCTCTTGAGTGAAAATAATTGAGCTGGAGCTTGTTTCGGTAGGCATGTTTATCTCCGTTTTTATATGTACGTAAAAGATGATGTTGAATTTGCTGTATTACTTACTAAGCCCGATACGACTCATTCGTTTTTTTAGACGAAGTAGAAGCTCATTAATGAACATAAATGGCGCATATAGGGAAGCCATTCCCGCAAAGATCATTCCTCCGACAAAAACTGCAAACGAAATATCCCATTGAGATAAAGCGATTAGAGATCGTATTTTACGATCCGGTTTGGCAATATAGCTTTCATGCGGACCAATAAAAACTAATGCATAAAACACTAGAATCATAAGTAGTGTGCCTAATGTCAAAATCAACAAACGGCTGGTGCTTGCTACTTTTAGAGGGTCTGAATTAAGGACAATTGTTTTTCTACAATTAAAAAAATAATACAAGGCATAGGGCGAAAATATCAGATACAACACAAAAATCATCGATTTCGTATGAATGTCAATGCCTGCTTTCTGAATAAATCTTAACAAACCTATGTGCTGAGCAGCCGGGGTCGATATATCGATCCCTAGCCAATCTCCTAGCAATATTCCAAACAACAGCGGTATAACCAGATAGAAAAAGATTGGTTTGTTGCTAGAGTAAGATAGTGGTGACATAACAGATGGCACGCCACAATTCTTTTTCATGCTATTTTTCTCCATATTTCATTACGTGCAATTTTTTTGTCAGCGTATTACTGCCCGTGCCTTACTATGATCTTAAGAACAAAAAATAGGCATGGAGCGTGATATTCCAGGGATTAGTATTTGCGATTTTTCGACGTTTGAATTTACTAAAAATGTATCTAGCTTTTTAAGTAGGTTGTTTCGGGTGAGAAGTTTGGTTTGTTACACGCTCAATGTCCACATATTTTAGTCACTCTGTTCGATACAGCGCAGTTCCATGGATGTCGTCCCCTCAAGTTTTTTCCAGAATATATTGTAGTCTTGTTGTCACAGTTTTGTGTTTTGGCGGAATGGAGCTGTGACGGTAATAGACAATATAGTGAGGGAAGGACATTATGCATTTCTATAATTCGGCTAATGATTGCTGCTCCGCTCGTGGCAGTTTCAGGCGGTTCATGTCTCAATGGTTCGGACAGCCCATATTCACGCGATTGGCAGCGGATTATTGGCTGCGCTGAATAAACATTCGGACAGGTAAGGAGGGCTATTGTTTTTACATTCAAGCCGCGTCAAATTCTTGCAAGAACGTAGAGCTTCCTTTATAAATATAATGCCTGAACGCTTCTAAAGCAGCGTTAGAACAGGCTTTAACGTAGACTTCAAACAAAAGGCCGTAGATGAATCAGCCCAGGCCCATACAAAATACTTTTGTATTTTCTTTAGCATTGTTAGTAATATCACTTACCTTTAGATATTTTGTATCGAAACACCCTAGTTAAGCATTGAGGAATAATCATGACCACAGTAGCAGACCCCATCATCGGCAGTTGGTACAAGGATGTAGAAAACAATCTGAAATTTAAAGTCATCGCGGTTGAAGACGGCGACGACTCCATTGAAGTCCAATACCTTAATGGGGATATTGGCGAATATGATCATGATAGTTGGTATAGCTCGACTTTTGATTATATTGAGGACCCTGAAGACTGGAGCGCGCCTTTTGACGATCTTGAAAGCGACGACCTGGGCTACAGCGATCCCGACGAACACAGACCCAATCCTGAAGATATGGATATCGAAGACTACCTGGATTAATTAGGAAACCATCACATGAAAATGAGTCCTCAGGAATTCCTGGACTGGAAAACAAAACGCATTACCCTGCTGGCAATGTCCGGCGCGGGAAAAACCACGCTGGCCAATAAGTTGCCCAAAGCGAAATGGTTTCATTATTCGGGCGATTACCGGATCGGCACAAAATACCTGGAAGAGCCGATCCTGGACAACATTAAGCGTCAGGCCATGCGCGTTCCGTTTTTGCGGGAGTTGTTGCTTTCCGACTCTATCCATATCAGCAACAAGATAACGGTTGATAATCTGGCTCCGGTTTCCAGTTTTCTCGGCAAGCTCGGCAATTCTGATTTGGGTGGTTTGTCTTTACAGGAATTCAAGCGCCGGCAAAAACTGCATCATCAGGCTGAGATTGCGGCGATGAACGATGTGCCGGAGTTTATTTATAAAGCGGTAGACATTTACGGCTACGAGCATTTTGTCAATGATGCGGGCGGCAGCGTTTGCGAGCTGGACAGCCCCGAGGTGCTGGAAACGCTGGCGGAAAATACATTGATTGTCTATATCAAAATACCGCCGGCGTTGGAGCAAACCATTATTGAACGTGCCAAGTCCGATCCCAAGCCGCTTTATTATCGGGAAGAGTTTCTTGATGAAAAAATCGCCGAATTCATGAAGCTTAAAAACTATTCGTCTACCGATGTTATGGAGCCGGATGATTTTGTTTCCTGGGTGTTTCCCGAGTTGTTCAAATCCCGCTTACCCCGCTATCAGGCTATCGCCGATCAATACGGCTATACCATCGATGCGAATGATGTCGCCACCGTTAAAGGCGAGGATGATTTTATCCGGCTTGTCGCTGATGCGCTGGCTGCTCAGCAATGATATGAACGGAGTCGAATTATGCCTTTAGTTGCTCATACCGATTTACCGACCTTTCAGCGCCTTCGCGAAGAAGGTGAGGAAATATTAGACCCTGATCGAGCCAGTAATCAGGACATACGGGAAATGCATATCGGTCTGCTCAACATGATGCCGGATGCAGCCCTGGAAGCGACGGAAAGGCAGTTTTTTCGATTGGTCGGAGCCTGTAATCAGATTGTTCAATTCCATGTTCATCCTTTTACCATTGAAGGGCTGAAAAGAAGCCCGGAAGCACAGGCCCATATCGCTAAATATTACGAACCCTTCGAACAAATCAAACGGGACGGTCTTGATGCGCTGATCATCAGCGGCGCCAATGTGACTCATCCCAGCTTGCCTGAAGAAGATTTCTGGCAACCGTTGACCGAGGTTTTTTTCTGGGCCAAGGAAAATGTCACTTCGATACTGTGTTCGTGCTTGGCTACCCATGCCTTGATTCAATACTATTACGGCATTGAGCGTAGCCGCTTGCCGGCCAAGCGCTGGGGGGTGTTTTCGCACAAGTTGACCAATCGAACCCATCCGTTGGTTGCCGAAATCAATACCCGTTTTGATGTGCCTCATTCCCGCTTTAATGAAATATTCCAGAGTGACATGGAACGGCATGGACTTAGAGTTCTAGCCGTCAGCAATGAAGCCGGTGTGCATCTTGCCGTCAGCCCGGATGGGTTTCGCATTGTGTTTTTTCAGGGGCATCCTGAATATGACGACATCAGCCTGTTGAAAGAATACAAGCGCGAAGTCCTGCGCTTTTACCGCGCCGAAAGGGATGACTATCCGCCGTTTCCGGAAAATTATTTTAATGATGCGGTTCAGCAGATTTTGGTCCGTTATGAGCAGCAGGTCAGGTCAGCCAAGCAGAACGGGCAGAGGCTGGAGGAGTTTCCGGAAAACCTGATTCTGGAACATATTGATAATACTTGGGGCGACACCGCAAAAGCGGTATTCAACAATTGGCTGGGAAAAATATATCAACTGACCCATCAGGAACGCGGCCTGCCTTTTATGGAGGGCATCGATCCAAACAACCCCTTAGGTTTATAGATGCATGAAGAGTTTTTGCAGCAAGCGATTGATCTGGCGGTGGAAAATGCGAAGTCAGGGCAGGGCGGGCCTTATGGGGCGATTATCGTAAAAGATAACCGGCTGATTGCCGCCAGCGGCAACAAGGTCACCACTGCGCTTGATCCTACCGCTCATGCGGAAGTGATGGCTATACGACTGGCCTGTCAAAAACTGCATGACTTCCAGTTGCAGGGCTGCATTCTATACTCCAGCTGCGAACCCTGCCCGATGTGCTTAGGTGCAATTTACTGGGCGAGGCTCGAAAAAGTCTATTTTGCCTGTAGCAGGCATGATGCCGCTGCCGCCAACTTTGACGACAGCTTCATTTATGATGAGATTTCTGTTTTGCCGCATGAACGTCGCATTGCCATGTTGCATTTAAGCCTGCCGAATGCGATGCAACCTTTTAATATTTGGGCAGAAAAGAGTGACAAGGTGCTTTATTGAATTTCAGGGATAAAGCGTTATTTATCGGCTATTTTAAGCAACCATCCGGCTTGGTCATAACACCCTAATGTTGCTGTGGCTTTGACATTGATCCTGACAAAAGTTCCATTTAAAGCCGCGGGCAGTTTAGCTTTGACCCGGTGAAAACTGCTGTTGCTTTCAACGGTATGCTCGAGATTTTGATTTTTAATCGTCAATTTGATGGTGTCCGGATTAACCCAAGGCGAGACCAGAAAGGACAGCGTAGATTCAGGCGGAACTTCGGTTTTTTCCGGTTCTTTATAGATAGGAAGATTGAAGTCTCTAAATTGGGGTTTTTTGCAAATCTCGTCTGTTTTACCTGGATCATAGGCCATTGCTGTGTCGGTCAGTAATACCGCTGCAATAAATAGTATAGGGCTAAGCATTTTTGTTACGTTCATATCCACTCCTCGAAAAAGACATTGTGTTGTCATGGGCAGTTTCGGTTGATTCCTGTATGACAGGGAACTGCATTAATTATTATTTTAACTTGCCGAAACATTTGCACAAACGCTACGGCAACACCTGATAGATAAAGCCTACACATATTCATATCCTTCAGACAAAACCGATGATGTCTTGTACAATATCGGAAGTTTAAATTTTAGCAAGAGAACACCACATTGAGCGAACAAAATCAAGAAAGCTTGAATTATAAAAGTGCCGGCGTTGATATTGAGGCCGGTAATGCATTAGTTGAACGCATCAAGCCTATTGCTGCCAGAACACGGACGGCAGGCGTCATGGCAGGTTTAGGCGGTTTCGGTTCGATGTTTGAACTGCCGCTGGACCGTTATCAGCATCCTGTTCTGGTTTCAGGTACTGATGGCGTGGGCACCAAGTTAAAGTTGGCCAATGAGTTGGGAATTCATGACACTATCGGCATCGACCTGGTTGCGATGTGCGTCAATGATATTATCGTTCAAGGCGCAGAGCCTTTATTTTTCCTTGATTATTTTGCCACCGGCAAGCTCGATGTCGATACCGCCGCAGCGGTTGTCGATGGCATCGGTAAAGGTTGTGAGCTGGCAGGCGCGGCACTGGTCGGTGGCGAGACAGCAGAAATGCCGGGCATGTATGCGGATGGCGAGTATGATCTGGCCGGTTTTTGCGTCGGTATCGTGGAAAAAAGCAAAGTGCTTGACGGCAGCAAAGTCAAAGTCGGCGACAAGCTGATCGGCATTGCGTCATCCGGCCCGCATTCCAACGGTTATTCATTAATCCGGAAAATCATTACTCACAGTCATTCAGCGCTGACCGATACGTTCAATGGCAAAACGTTGGGTGCCGCCTTATTGGAACCGACCAAAATCTACGTTAAATCGTTGTTGTCGTTGCTGGATAAAGTGCCGGTACACGCGTTTGCGCATATTACCGGCGGCGGATTAACCGAGAATCTGCCTCGGGTACTTCCGGTAGACACCAACGCACATATTGATCTTGCCTCTTGGGAGTTCCCGGATATTTTCAAGTGGTTGCAGGAAAAAGGTAATGTCTCTGAAGCAGATATGCTAGTTACCTTTAATTGCGGTATCGGCATGATAGTCTGCGTTGCTGCCGAAGATGAGCGGACAACGCTGGAAACTCTTGCCCAACTGGGCGAAGCGGCTGTTACTATCGGCGAACTGGTTGCGTCTGAAGGCAAGCCTGAAGTTATCTACCTGTAACTTGGCAGATATCACACCACGATGATCATGAAGAATTAAACATAACACTTCATGATCATCGTACTAAAAATTAATCAAAATTTTGGTTTCGTAACAATTCAATAAAAGCTTCCGCTGAAACCGGCGGGCTAAGGATGTAACCTTGGTACAAATCGCATTTTTTCTTCCGTAAGAACGCCAGTTGTTCCGGTGTTTCCACGCCTTCGGCCAGGACTTTGAAGCCCAGAATATGTCCCATCGCGATAATCGTCGCGGCAATTTCCATATCGTCCTGAAGATGGGGAATATCATCGATAAAGCTCTTGTCGATTTTCAACACATCCAGCGGAAAGTGCTTCAGATAAGCCAGCGACGAAAAACCGGTACCGAAGTCGTCAATGGCAAGCCGGATGCCCTGAGCACGCAGCTGGTTCAGAAGCGTCATAACATTGTCCTGGTTTTCCATCAGTCCACTCTCCGTCATTTCCAGCTCCAGGTATTTAGCTGGAAAACCTGTTTCAGTCAGTGCTGTAGCAACTAACGCGCTAATATCGCCGCGCCGGAACTGGTGGGGAGAGACATTGACCGCCAAGGTTAGCGGCGGCAACCCGGCATCCAGCCATTGCTTGCCTTGGCGACAGGTTTCCCGCAGTACCCATGCGCCAATTTCCAGGATCAGCCCCGTTTCCTCGGCAATCGGGATAAAACGGAGGGGAGGAATCAATCCTTCTACCGGGTCCAGCCAGCGAACCAACGCTTCGGCGCCAACTATGCGCCCACTTTCAATGTCCATTTGCGGTTGGTAGAAAACACGCAGTTCTCCTTGCTCGATCGCCCTCCGCAGCCGGGTTTCCAACGCAATCCGTTCACGGGCTGCAATCGTTTGGTCTTCAGAAAAATAGGCGTAGCAGCCGCGACCTTGATCCTTGGCTTGATACAATGCGGCATCGGCGTGATCCATGAGTATCTCATAGCTCGCCCCATGTTCAGGATACAGGCTGATGCCGATGCTGGCGCCAATCTGGACATCGTTGCTTTGGGTTAGGTGAAAAGGCTTGCTTAAAACGAAGATGATTTCCGCGGCCACTCGTGCAGCATCTTCTGCATGTGCGATGTCTTCGAGCAATACAACAAACTCATCGCCACCCAAACGCGCTACCATATCTACGTCACGCAATCTTGCCGAGATACGTACAGCGACTTGTTGTAGCAGCTCATCACCGGCCAAGTGGCCCATACTGTCATTGACCGCTTTAAAGCGATCCAGGTCAAGCATCAGCAATGCCAATTGCTTACCGTCACGCCGATCCACTTCGATGCTGTGTTTAAGACGTTCCTGCAAAAGTCGGCGATTAGGCAGTTGGGTCAGTGGATCATAAAAAGCCAGTTGCCTGATTTCCTCTTCGGCGGCCTTGCGTGAAGTGATATCGGAGAACGAAGCAACATAATGATTGACTTGATTATTTTGTTCATCGGGTTCTTTGACGGCTGTGATAATAAGCCATTCAGGGAACAGCTCGCCATTTTTGCGCCGATTCCATATTTCACCCTGCCATGCGTCGTTGCGATTGATACTCTCCCACATTGATGCATAAAAAGCTTCGTCATGCTGCCCCGAGCTCAGTAAATTAGGCGTTTTACCGATGACTTCTTCGGCGCTGTAACCGGTGATCCGGGTAAAGGCCTGATTGACCTTGAGGATAACATTATTGGCGTCGGTAACCAGCATCGCATCCTGCAATTCAAACGCCGTGGCGGCGATGCGGAGTTCCACTTCGGTCTGCTTATGTTTAGTGATGTCGGTAATGAAGCCGTGCCAGAGTACCGATCCGTCAGTCTGCTGCTGCGGTAGCGCATTGCCGAACAACCAACAAACCGATGCATCGTCAAACTTCAGGCGATATTCCTGCCGCCATGGCGTTAAGTCCCGAGCCGATACTTTAAAGGAAGTCTTGAAATTTTCCAGGTCATCCGGATGCAACGCAGCAAGTGCCTTGGTCGCATCTTCGCTGACTTCTTCAGGGCTAACCCGATAGATAGTGCGAATGGCTTCGTTGGCGTAAGGAATGCAGGAACTGCCGTCAGGAAATAGCTGAAACTGGAACACCAGTCCCGGCACCTGGCTGGCTATTTTCTGGAGCCGATCCAATGCATCCAAGCTTGCCTGTTCGGCCTTCTGGCGTTCAATGACCTCTTTCGCCAGTTGCATGGTGCGTGATGAGAGCGAATCGTACATCGAAAGCATGGTTTCGATCAGTACCCGCATCGCTCCGCTCATTTCCTGGTCGGCTTGCTCCTTAGCCTTATTTAACGGTACACCCGACTGCACCGCCAACACCACCTTGGCCATGCGCATATCGGTATCCAGAATATGAAAAGCCAGCCATTGGGTCAGGAAAGTGAGAATTTCCTCAATCACTTCATCCAGCGGCCTGACGGTTTTTCCAGCCATTATTCTGTTTACTGTCGCCAGAAATCTCCTGTGATCATTTTTATGCTTCGTTTCCCAGACATCATCAGGAAAGAAAGAGTGCCACACGCGTTCTTCCGCCTGAAAATGATAAATAGCATATTCAGCCAAGTCGTTGAAGACTTTGTTCAAGGTGGGTATGTCGGCTTGATAAGCCAGATGACCGGCCAGCACATTGAGTAGATCAACCAGCTTTTGATGTTGTTCATCAATCAGCGGTACTCCAACTTCGAAATTTTTATTCCATGGAAAAACTTCAACTGAATACATAATACTCTAAGGATTTGGCAGGGGGCTTTTGTGGTAAGGATTGGAAATATTGTACGCTTATAAGGCTTTTTAATGGCTATGATATTCGTTGCTGAATTCTAACAGGCTGACTGCTTCTGCTCGCATAGCGGTATAGCTTTGTTTTCTGACAGGATTGAGTTTAGTGATAAAATGGAAAATATAAGCAATAGGTCATTTTTATCGCCAGAAAGAGCTAATGCGGCTTTTGTAGTTTTTAGTGGAAATAAAAAGCTATGAGCGGTGGCAGCAAAGACTAAAAATTATCTCAATCACAGCACAGCGGAAATTCAGAACCATGAGTACCCATCCAGTCGATACAGCATCTTTTACCGACATTTTCTCCTCAACCTTTTTGATCGGCAATGTCGGCGCTCCGTTCGTTATCGGATTGGCTGTCGGCTATTTTGCTAAAAAGATGTTACGCACGGCGTTATTTCTGGGAGGCGCGGCTATCGTACTATTGTTTGTTGCGGAATATTTCGACATCATCAATATAACTGATGAAAAACTGCAACATATCGCCAGCGCGGCCACAGAAGCCGCAAAAAGTTCCAGCGGCTTTTTGGTTAATCGCCTGACCAGTATTACCAGCAAGGGCGTCAGCGGGGTTGGCGGCTTTTTTGTCGGACTCAAGCTGGGCTAGTTTTCCTGATGCACTCATGATGATAACACCAACAACATTATTTAAATGTCTGGCCGATGAGACCCGCTTGCGTTGCGTGGTTTTACTGCATACGGAAGGCCGGCTCTGCGTTTGCGAGTTAACCCATGCACTGGATTTATTACAGCCCAAAATCTCACGCCACCTGGCGCAATTGCGACAAAGCAATCTGCTGCTGGACAGTCGCGAAGGACAGTGGGTGTATTATCAAATTAACCCTGAATTACCGGCCTGGGTTTTTGAAATTCTGGATATCACCGCCAAACAGTTCGCTACCCATGCCAAGCAGCAAAAAGACGCCAGCCGTTTACAGGCAATGGACGATCGTCCCGACATAAGCAAATATTGCGGCTGAATTTTTTTGCCCTATAATATTCGTTTATTCGAATATATAAATATTGGGAGTGAGTCATGTTAAAAATTCTGATCTTGTGTACCGGGAATTCTTGCCGAAGTGTTTTGGGCGAGGCGCTTATTAATCATTTGGGCGGCGACCGGTTTCAAGCTTTCTCAGCCGGTAGTCATCCGACCGGCAAGGTAAACGCCAACGCACTGGCGACATTAAAACGTCACGGTATCCCAACCGAAGGTTTTTCCAGTCAGTCCTGGGATGAATTCGACGATAAAGGCATCGATATTGCGATTACCGTTTGCGACAGCGCTGCCGGTGAAGTTTGTCCCGTCTATCTTAATAACGTGGTCCGGGCACATTGGGGTTTGCCGGACCCTGCTCATGTCAGCGGCAGTCCTGAAGTCATTGAGCAGGCTTTCGAGGCGACCTATGCAGCCCTGGAAAAGCGTATACATCAGTTTCTGGCGTTGCCGGTTGAAACAATGTCCGAGCCGGAATTGACCGGGGCGTTGAACAAGATCGGCGCAGAAACCCTTTAAGGCTGCTCCCATCCAAGATCATCCTACTGTTACGCATTGTTTCTCACCACGAAGACACGAAGAACACGAAGAAAAAATATAGACTTCGTGCTCTTCGTGTCTTCGTGGTGAATAAAAGAATCGGATATACAGGGCATATTTTTTACTGATATTCCCCCATCTATTGGGAAGAGACGACCATGAATACACAATTCGACCACGCTCCAAAGCGTTTGGGGTTCGTAGAGCGGTTTCTGACGCTATGGATATTTATCAGCATGGCAGGCGGGATCGCGCTGGGTTATTTCATGCCCAGTTTCACCCAATGGCTGACCCGTTTTCAGGTGGGTACTACCTCCATGCCTATCGCCATCGGCCTGATCTTGATGATGTACCCGCCGTTGGCTAAAGTGCGCTATGAAGAGCTACCCACCGTTTTCAAGAATACCAAGGTTCTGTTGCTGTCCTTGATCCAGAATTGGATTATCGGCCCGGTGCTGATGTTTGCGCTGGCTGTTATCTTTCTTCGGGACTACCCTGAATATATGGTGGGGTTGATTATCATCGGTCTGGCTCGATGTATCGCCATGGTTCTGGTCTGGAACGAGCTGGCCGAGGGCGATGCCGAATACTGTGCAGGTTTGGTGGCGTTCAACTCGATCTTCCAGATGTTGTTCTTTTCCGTTTATGCTTATATTTTCGTCACTGTGTTGCCGGATTGGTTGGGTATTGCTTCCGGTCTTGAAGTTCAGGTTACGATGATCCAAGTCGCCAAAAGCGTGTTGATTTATCTGGGTATTCCTTTTTTCGGCGGCATGTTTACGCGTTTTTTCCTGGTGCGGCGCAAGGGTCTGCAATGGTATGAGGAAACGTTCATGCCTAAAATCAGTCCGATTACCCTGATTGCGCTGCTGTTTACGATCCTGGTCATGTTCTCCCTCAAGGGCGAATATATTGTGCAGCTGCCAATGGATGTAGCGCGCATCGCCGTACCGTTGGTCATCTACTTCCTGATCATGTTTCTGGTTACGTTTTATATGTCGGCCAAAGCAGGAGCGGGGTATCCCGTTAGCGCTACATTATCGTTTACTGCGGCCGGCAATAACTTCGAGTTGGCCATCGCGGTAGCCGTAGCGGTTTTCGGGCTGCAATCCGGTGAAGCTTTTGCCGCAGTCATCGGTCCTTTGGTCGAGGTTCCGGTATTGATCGGATTGGTCAAGGTGGCGCTTTATTTTAGGCAAAAATTCTTTTCGCCTTTGGAGGCGATTAGTGGCGAAATTCCAGAGTAGATGCCCGGATGATGTCTGTCCATGCGCCCCTTAAGCCCATTTCCATAAAAGAACATGCTTAAGTTACGCATTTTTCTCACCACGAAGATACGAAGAGCACGAAGAAAAAACATAAACTTCGTGTCTTCGTGGTAAATAAGAGGGACAAATGTCTTTTATTTTGGTTATTTACGATTCATGCAGGCAAAAAAAATGCGGCTGATTAGGCCGCATTAGATAAGGATATAAAACTCTGAATTCCGAGGAGGAAGTTTGCATCTCAAGAATTACAATTATATTAGCGATAAATGATAGATAATGGAATGTGACATATTGTCGCGTGCCAGAATGTCGCAAAGGTTTGGGCGGAACAAATCATTCGTGCTTTTCGATGTACTCAGACGCAGTCAAGTTCTGGAAAACTGCAACATACACTTTTATACTCTCAAAGAGCGTGTCAATTGTCATCATTCCCACGACGGAGCGCGGGAATGATAATATGACCGATTTGGCGACTCGGACCAAGCCAACAAAATAACAATATCAACCTGCACTCAGTCGACGGAGATTATTCGCCTTATTTCCCTGCAACTGAATACAGTCGGTAATCAATCGATAGAAAATAAAATGTACTCATTAAACCGCTTGATCCTCATTGATTCATACAAACCCGGTGAATTGGTGGAAGTTCGCCTGGATGGACATACCAATCTTAACGGCGTTAATGGCGCCGGTAAAACCACGTTATTGCGCTTAGTGCCGCTGTTTTTCGGCGAACGGCCAGGGCGGTTAGTGCCGAAAAGCCGGGTTACCGACAGTTTCGCCAAGCATTACCTGCCTAACGAGTCTTCTTATATTATTTTTGAATATCAGCGACATGAGCAAACCTGTATGGCGCTGATGTACGCCTCTCCCAATGAAGAAGGGCTGTGTTATCGCTTTGTCGATAAGGGGTTCGATAAGGACGACTTTATTGAAACCCACCGGGATGGATCGCATTATCCGGTTTCTTGCCGAGGCCTGCGTACGCATTTTCTTAAGCGGCATATTAATTGTAGCGACCAGATTACCGCCTGCAGCGATTACCGCACGGTGATCCAGAATTTACCGCACAAGAAAGGCCAGGAATTACGTCAATTGGTCGCGCGCTACAGTTTTTGTAACGGCAGTGCCGGGCATCGGTTGAAAGATATAGAGAAAATCGTTACCGGAATGTTTATGCGTTCCACCGATTTTGCCGACTTGCGCGAAATGCTGGTGAACTGCATTGATGAAAACCGCGATTCCCTGGCTTTGGAATTGAAAATGGAAACGCTGGATGATTGGTATAAGGAATACCGTGCCTATCAGGAAACCGAATTGGAGCGGGATAAAATAGAGCGGCTCAACCGGTTGGAAAATGAGTTGCTTCACATTGAGCAAAGCTTGGGCGAACTTCAATATCGTTTGCAGCGTTTACGCAATCAAAACGAACAAAACCTGCAACAAGAGCAGGATGCCGGGAATGCGTGCAATAAGCAATTGGAGCAGCTCAAAAAAGACTGGGAAGCTCGGGAGCAGACGCTTGCAACCGAGTTAGCGGCGATCAGGGCCGGTTTGGTGCAAGAACGGAAACAACAAAAATCGTTGGAAGATGAAAAAGCCGACTGGGAAAAACAGGACGTACAGGGTAAAAAACAGTTGGTTGTCCGTCTGACGCAAATAAAGGATAGCCTGGATAGAGAGCGGGATAACCATAAGCAGTTGATGTCAGATGTGCAGGACATCGAAGCCGAGTTTAAACGCTTGAAAGCGGAAAAAGAACGGTATTTTGCCGAGCAACAGCATGGCTATGAAATCGGCATAAAAGACATACAAAATAAAGCGGCTGAAAGTAAGTCCGTAGCGAATAAAGATGTTGAGCAGCAAAAAGAATCGCTTAGGCTGGAAAATCAAAAGCAACAAGATAATCTGCATGTTGAGCAATTAAAATTGCAGGGCGAGTTGGGCGCGTTGAGCAGCCAGATTGCCCAAGTTCAACCGGATCCCGCCTTGATTGAAAACAGGGAAGCCAAGTTGGAGCTGCTTCATGCCATTCAGCAGCAAAAGGAGGAGGCGGGAAAGACCGTTAAAGCAATTGAAGCGGAATCAAAGAAAAACCAGGCGCAGATCGATGCGGTTGTTAACGAAAAGCGTAAACAGGATGAAGATAAACAGCGCATACAGCATGCGAGCGAACAACTGCAAAAACAACTGGATGCCAACCCGGACACCTTGCTGGGCTTTTTGCGCGAACATCAGCCGGATTGGATAAGCAACATAGCCAAAGTGATTAACCCGGAGTTGTTATTAAGAGACGATTTGGAACCGGCATCGCAAGCATTGGAGCAGAGCTTTTATGGCCTGAGCTTAAACCTGGATAATTTACAGGCCGACCATACCGCCGATGAAGAACAAATCCGCGCACTGCTGAGCGATGCCCGGAATCAATTAGGTCAGCTGAAAGCCGCCGAAGCCAACAGCGATGAACAGTTGCAGGCGTTAAAAAAGGTCGCATCCAGCCTGGAAAAACAAGGCAAAGACGCTGCTTTTAGCGCCGGTCAATTGCAAACGCAGTTAAATGGACTCAACGAAGAATTAAACTCGTTAAAACAGCAAATTGAACGCAGCAAGAAGGAGCGCAAAGCCAAACTGGAGCAGGAAAAAGCCAATCTGGACGAGCAAATCAAGTTAAGCAATAGTCGCTTGCAAGCGTTTAAACAACAGCTGGAAACCGAAATCCAGCGATTAAACCAGGAACTGGCGGCCAAAATCCGGCAGATCACCGAGGAGGCGTTGTTACAAGTCGAGCAAATGCAGCAGCTAATTAATAACGTCAATCAACAAAAAGACAGCGAATTGGCGCAATTGGAGCGGCAACGGATTCAGAGCTTGCAGGACAGAAAAGTCGATACCGCCACCTTAAAAGATCTTGAAACCAAAATCTGCCAATTGGCAGATGAACTAAAAGCCGCAGAACAGGCGGAACAACTGGTTAAGGAATATCAACGCTGGCTGGATAAAGACTGGTCTTTATATGATAGCCAGGTGGTTAAAGCCAGGGAAACGGAGGCGGAACTCAAGCAGCAACAAGCGCGATACGAGACGGAAACAGCCGATATGCAGCAACGACGCGCCGCCTTAAAAAAGGAACTGGAGCAAATAGCCGCCAAGCTGCAAAGGCTTGACAAGGAAATCAAAGCCATTAATAACCTGCTGGCTGAATTAGCGGGTTATGTTAAGCGTATCCCGGAACCCGTCGGTTTTGATAATGCCCACACTTTATCGTTGCTGCAGACCGATTGCCGCAAGTTAACCGAGCAACACAAGACGCTACGCAAGGATTTAGCCGGTCTGATTCGTCATTTGAAACAGGTGTTGGCGCGTTTTCCAGGCACACATCCGGGCCGCTATTATGCGCGTGTCGAAGATGAATTAGGCTTTGATAGCGATGAAATGGCTTGGTTGAGTCGAATTCAGGCTTGGTATGCGACAGAATCCGGTTCTGCTAGAAGTTGGTTAATGAGTCAGGCAAAACTTTTTGGCTACGCTATCAAAAATTATCAGCAGGCATTGGAGTGTTTTGACCGCGGCATTGATTCCTTGTCGCGTCGCTTGGCGGCGCATATCGACGGCAATATCCGTTTTGAGAAAATTGAACGCATCGAAGGGCGGTTAACGTCCAAGGTTACGACACTGGGTTACTGGGAGCAAATAGTCAGCTTCACCAAAAATTATGATGACTGGAGTCGAACTAATGACGAACAGTTGCCGTCCCCGGAATTTGCCGGCATCGTCAGACTGGTGTCCGAACAATTGAAAGGTAAAGGCCGGGTAGAAATGAAGCTGGTTAATTTGCTGGAGCTGGAAATCATTGTGACCGAAAATGGTCGTAGCAAACGGGCTACCCATGCCGAGGAATTGCGGCAGATTTCCAGTCATGGCTTATCGTACCTGATTTTATGCGTATTTTTTATTGCGCTGGTGAATATGATTCGTAAAGATCAACCTTTGAATATCATCTGGCCGATGGATGAACTCAAGGAATTACATCAAATGAATATTGAAGTGCTGGTGGAAATGCTGACTAAAAACCGGATTACCTTATTCTCGGCTTTTCCCGATCCTGATCCCGAAGTTTTAAGGCTGTTTAAGAACCGTTATCAGGTATTCGGCTATCGGGAGCTGATCGAAATGGACGTGGACGAGGATTATTTATCAGCACTTGAACCTCTGATAACGGCGGATGAACATGTTTGATCAATTATTAAAACGTTTGCTGCAAGGTGAATTTATTTGCGAAGTCATTGATGAAGCCGGTTTTCGTTATTTGCAAGACCCTGAAAATGCGGCGCAGGTGGATGCGTTTTTAACCCGCCTTGATTATCGCTTGTCCAGTACCCAGAACCGGCTGGCCTTTTTTGCGGCTTACCGGACGATAGACAGCAGCGCACGTAGCGACATCCGTAAAGTTTTTTATCAATTTCGCATAGAGTTGCAGCCGGTGGTTGAGTGGCTGGATATGATGATGTCCTGTTTAAACCAGGATACCGCATTATCGCCCGGCGACACACTGAGCTTTTCCGGCTTGTTGCAAGTCATCGAACAAAATCAGGCCTTGGCTGATCGTTTGCAGACCTTTGCAAAATTCAAGGACTTTACCAGTGGCGATGATTCGGTAAAAGGGCGGCTGGAGAAGCTGTTAACGACCCTGCAAAAATGGAATTACCTGAATTTAGCCAATCGCGACACGCTGATTTACCAAGTCACCGGCAAGCTGGATTATTTTTATCAGGCCTTGCAATTTATTCAGGAGCACGAACAAATCCCCGTCGAGCAGGGCGAAACCGATGCGATTCAGGGGAGCCTGTTTTGAGCCAGTCGCAACAAGGCTTGGAGCGCTTACTTAGAACATTAGCCGGTCATAGCGAGTTGATTGCGGAGGCTTATTTTACCGGCATGGTCTACAAGGACAATCAAAACCAGCGCGCGCTAAACCAGCTCAAACAATTGAAGGTGCTGGTTAATCATGACGCGGATGGTTATCGTATCACCGGGCGTTTGACTCAGTTTTTAGACAGCGCTTTGAGCAGTGACCGGGTTCGGCGACTGGATACCGATCTGGCCGACTGGATTGATACGCTGAAGCTACAAATCAGCCTGTATCAGGATGCCGAAGTTGAAAACCGGCTGGGCGATTGCGACAATTATTTTGCCGAAATTGAGCGGCTGATTTTCGATTTGTCCGATACCCTGGAAGAAAACACCCGCTATTTATCGATGCTGGTTAACAGCCGCTTCGCCAATGTGCGCACCCTGGCGGAAAAACAAAAACAGAATACCTTTTACATTTCCAGGCTGGAAAAACTGGTGAATGCCATCACCGCGCTGCAACCTGAATCTTTATTGGAAATGGTTGAAGATCAGCCGCTTATTTATGACTTACTGGATCATCAGCTGATTCGTAAATTACCTGTCTACCAGCAGCGTTTGCAGGATATTCTCGATAAGTTAAAAGTCTTTTTATTTGAGCTCAGGCAAATAGAGGCTAGAGCGCAATTAGTGCAAGGCTTTGCCTTTTTTCTACAGCAAAACCAGAATTACCAGCCGCTGGACTGGAGCGAGCGCGACAGCATTCCCGAGCACTGGAACCAGATCAAGCCTTTGGCATTGTTTGCCTATGCCGATCCGCTGGATCATGCGTTGGAAGAAGACTTAATCGAGATTGCGCAAAAAATCCGTATCGATACCGAAGTCATGTTGGCAAAACAAAAACAGCGTTCGTTAAGCGCGGTGTCTTTAAGCCCGCAAAACAAAACAACCTTGGACTTGCCGCTGTACCGAAAACAGTTAAGAGTGTATTTCGACAGGGTGCTGAAAAATGAGGGGCAGTCCATTTCAGCTGTGGCTTTTCAACAGGCTTTCGTGGATGACATCGAACCTTCGATCTGGTTGAGTTGCGTGCTGAATGAATGGTTAAGGCGGCAGCAACGCAATAAACGCTTGCGGATGGACTTGATTCAGGCCGATGTCGGTCAGCATTTTTCCGGTAACAAAAAAGTGAGGGATATTGTTCTTCAGTTTATGGGCGCTGACAATTGAACAAGCAATTGTTAAGCGTTATAGAGAGGGCGATCCGGTCTGACAACCAGCTTTTTCCGTTTAATCAGAGCTGGGAATATCTGCATCGGCAATACAATATCGGTCAAACACAAGGCAATAAGCTGAAAGTCACGCAGCAGGATAAGGATGACTTGATTGTGGTGGTTAAACATGAAAACGGCATCGATCTTGAGCAAATCTCGGTTGCTGATTTTGCGGCAATGAATCGCGAAGCGGCTTTATTTTTTGCGTTGGATGAGAAAATAGCCGGGCAGTCCGTTAAAAAAGATCGGCTGGCGATTAAAGCGTTAACCGGCAGGGCTTTGAAAATCAACGGGCTATCGTATTCATTACCGGGCAGCGGTTATCTGGATATGGCGTTGACGGATATAACCGGCACCGCGCATAACTGCATCCTGCTGATTGAAAACTATCGCTGTTTTGATCGTCTGGAAAAGATGCGGCTGAATTTGCCGGATCAATATGCCGATCCATTAGTGTTGTATCGAGGCGATAACGACTATAGTGAAAAGACGGTGCGGCAACTGTTGGCACAGCTCAACTTACCGGTACTAGCTATGGCTGATCTTGACCCCCAAGGCTTGTGTATTGCCCAATCCTTTCCGCATATTATCGGTTTAATAGCGCCTTGTTTAGCCAATTTGGAAGCTTTGCTTGAAGATAAGCAAAAAGCCAATCCCAAGCTGTATGACAAGCAGCTGGCCGATTGCCAAAACACTTTATTAACCAGCCCCCATAGCTTGATTAGACAGCTTTGGGGAATGATGAAAAAACATCAGGCGGGCATAGTGCAGGAATATTGGTTGCAGGCGGGCTGTGCGCTGGTGTTGCATAGATTGGATTCAGCAGAGCATCAGTAATCCTGCTGGGGGCGAGACGAACTACATCGACAGAATACCGGATTTAACCGAGTGCTGGTTTAAAGGCTGGTTTGTCAAAACGGCAGACAAATATCTGCCCATGCAGAATCCTGCATGGCAAAAAAATGCGGCCGATTAGGCCGCATTAGAGAAGGATATAAGACTCTGAATTCCGAGGAGGAAGTTTGCATCTCAAGAGTTGTAACTATATTAACGATAAATGTCGGGCAATGGAATGTGACATATTATCGTGTGTCGGCAATCAGAGTAGTTATCTGTTCTTTATTAGTCCGTAGTAAGGTTAAAAGCACCGCCTTTCAGGCGGTCAGATTTATCTATGATTTTTTGACGTATGATATGGCTCTGAACTGAAAAGTAGGTGAGCCTATGGATTACCGTTATGGAAGTCATACTGTTTTTAAAATTCAATATCATTTTGTGTTGGTCACAAAATACCGATACAAGGTATTGAAAGGTGACGTTGATTCGAAAGCTTTGAAGGAGTACAGGAAGCGTAACGTTAGTGGAGCGGCGTACGACGACCCCCGCGT
>NZ_DAIUEH010000064.1:0-26092 GCF_036845245.1 Methylobacter sp. | reverse complement strand
ATAACTGGTGTGACTTCACGTCGCACGCTTTCAATATTTACCACCAATCAGCGTTAAATTTTTCAGCAAAAAAATTCATGTGTAATATTATCAACACGATAGTGGATGGCTACTGGAAAGTTCAAACGCTCTTTTGCTGTAGTATTAGAAAAATTTAGACGCCGTTTTCCAATTGATTCACTTGGGCCGGATGCACACCGAATTCCTAAGCGATCTCATTGACGGCTTTAGCCCCTTTAACCGCTTCCAAAGCAACCTTGGCTTTTTGCGTGCCGATAAAAATCTTACACTTTTTTCACTCACAACCCGCTCCTTTTTATCGCAGGCTACCATCTTAAATTATTGCCCGGATATCGGGATCCACTTTACACTTCAAATTTAATTAACTGCATTTTTATCAAAAAGATAAGAAGTAACTGTAATAATTTTCAACATTTAAAGCTTGGCTTTAACGATTTGATACACTTCTTCGGCAGCTACATCAGCTCCATTCAAAATCGATTCCAACTCCGCTAATTTCGCATCAGCAAAGACTCTGTCTTTAAGTCCTCCTGCATTGATATAAACATTTAACGCTGCACTTTTTAGTCCGCCGTAAGCCGCCATTACTGCAACACCTGCATCACTGATCACACCTACATTACCTTTTTCTGCGGCAACCCTGCTCAATGCAATAGCTTCTAAACATGCGTTCGCGCACTTCAAAGGAACTATTGTTGCTTCCTTTAATGCGGATTGGATTGCCTCAGTACGCACAGCTTTTTCTTCATCAGAATCTTTTGGTAAACCGTACGTCGCCATTAAACGATCAAAGACATCAACATCGGCTTTGATCATACCCATCAGCGTTTCACGCAATACTTCGGACTTTTCCAACAATGACCGCATTTCAAATTCAACTTCAGCATACTTGGGCTTACCTATGGTCAAATTACAGACCATGCTAATTAAAGCGGCAGCTTGCGCACCCATTACAGCTGCCGCACTACCGCCACCGGGAGTAGGCGCTTTGCTAGCCAATTCATCAATAAAGGCTTGAACTGATTTATCTTTTATTTCATTCATGATGCAACGTCTCTTCAATGTAGTCAGCTATAGTAAATGTTATAAAAAAGAATGAGAACTCTCAAAATAGAAGCTTTGTCTGCCAAGAACCAAAGCCTAACCTCGAAGATATTCGCAAAACCCTATTGAATCCGCATCATTACGATAGATTGAAAAGTATCAATAGCGCAAATCCGTTAGCAGCTGCAGATACAGGAATTTATATTATTATGGACTAAGCATGCTGCAAAATAATTAATTCTGAGCAATAACGCACAGATAGTTCTTATATGCTTGTTTATAATAATTATTTAAAATATGCTATAGCGCAAAACCGCCGGCTTCAAGATAATCAGCTCCCTCCTAGTGCAGGCCCCACAAGTAGCCTCTACTCATGATACGCTGCTTAACTTATTAACCTCTCTGCCGTGTCCGCAAGGTATTGAGAGGTTATTTTTCTCGTTCCGTACCAATTAATCCCGACCAAAGAAAGCCCCCCCAAGAGCCGGCACATGCCGAATCGCCCACCAACACCGCCTTGCCGCTTTTACCCAAGCTCAACATACCAGTAGGCTAGATATTGCCGCTCCAGTTACAAAATACGCTTTTTTCAATGTCATAACAAAAGCATAAGACCAATAAATAGCTGAAATAAATATTAAATTAATTTATGGCTAATTTATTGCTTAAACAATGATACCAATACACTTCATCAAATATATGACGGGGAATACAATGCTGACATATCAAGAAAATCATACCGAACCACATCACAAATGCACCCCAGAACCCGCAATTATAGATAATACGTATAGTAACTACACTACTGCCAATCAAGAAGACATCAGAAAAAAACTGAATTTACTAGCCAGCAAAAATACCTTGCTGTCCATCCAAGTTCCTGGAAAATTTGCAGTAAGTACACTTTTAACGACGATTACCTGTATTGAAGGCAATCATATCTTTCTGGGCGGATTCCAAAACGAACAATTTAATAAAGATTTGCTCATGCAAAGCACAGTCGCGGTCTCTGGTAATCTTGAAGGCATAGCCGTCAACTTTATATTAAGTGAACTTAATGGGTATGACATCGATGGCACCTTTAATCTAAAGGCGCCTCTTCCCCAAAGTATGGAATGGGTGCAACGAAGAGACGCCCGCCGAGTAAAAGTCCCGATTAATATTCCCGTTAAAATTCAATATAAAAATCAAGCTGACTACTTCAACGTTGCTGACCTCAGTGTCACCGGTCTATCCTATATCAACCAATCTGAAAATGAGCAACCTACAATCATTGGAGGACTCTATACAGACTGCAATATTGTCCTACCCGATAAAAGCATACTCCTTGCCTGCTTGGAAATAGTTAACAACATAACTATTCCTCTTAAGCACAACAGGCAGATAAACCGTGTTGGCTGTGAAATAAAGCGAGCCTCATATAGGCTTGACACAGCATTGCAGCGCCTTATTAATCAAATCGACTTCTATTACCAATAAAGCTGTATGTTTCGTATTGGCAATTATGTATGCAAAACAGGGGCGCAATGCATAAACGCTACTCTACTATGAACGAGAACAAAGAGAATATGAACTAAAGTCAAATATTCTGGCTGAGCATATCAAAAATTTTAGTGATCGCCCCCTGATTCTGTTGAATAAACGCTTTACCTTTTTCAGCTAACGATTGCCTGTATGCGGAATCCGCATACAGAGCAATAATCGCGCTAATTATCTCGCTTTCATCCTGACATTGTATTGCCGCATTCTGCTGCATTACTCTTTCAGCTATTTCTTTGAAATTTGCCATATACGGCCCAAACAAAACCGGAGTTCCAACGGCGGCAGCCTCAAGAATATTATGCCCGCCTACGGACACCATACTACCCCCAATAAACGCTACATCGGAGGCTGCATAAAGCATCTTTAACTCACCCATAGTATCGGCCAGATAAACATCAGTATACTGATGACAAATTTCGCAGGCTGTACGCATTACCACAGCCAGCTGATTCTGTTCACACAGTTTTTTTACCTCAACAAAACGCTCCGGATGCCTTGGCACAATAACCAGCAATAACTCAGGAATTTGCTGCTTTAGTTTTTTATAAATCTCAAGAAATATTACTTCCTCATCTTTGTGAGTACTAGCAATCAGCCAAACAAACCTGCCGCCAAACAAATCAGCCTTTAATTGCTCGCCTTGTTTAACAATCTCGCTCGAAACATCAACATCAAACTTTATATTGCCTAGCATTCTTACTGTTTCAACTTTTGCACCAATAGCAATAAAGCGATTGGCATCATCCTGAGTTTGCGCTGCAATTGACTTGACGCAAGCTAAAGCTGGAGAAATAAGAGCAGGGATTTTTTGATAACCATTTGCCGACTTTTCCGATAAGCGGGCATTGATAATATACAAAGGAATTTCATGTTTACCGCAACAGGCAAAAAGATTAGGCCAAATTTCAGTTTCCATGATCACTGCTATTCTCGGCTTAAAACACTGTATAAACCGGTTAACTGCACAAGGCATGTCATACGGCAAGTAGACATGCTCCACGCTTTCCTGCATTACCGCTTTAACACGAGCAGAGCCTGTGGGTGTTGTGGTCGTAATTAATAGCCGTGTATCGGGAAACTCTCGCTGTACTTTCTTGGCCAACGGAAATAAAGCTTCGGCCTCACCCACTGAAACCGCATGAAACCAGATAACATTCTGGGGAAATTTTTTATTGTAGAGGGCGAACCGCTCGCTCCATCTGTATCGATATGCGGGAGCTTTGATACTTCGCCAGATCAGGCGAATCAGTATAAGGGGAACTAACAGATAAAAAAAACAAGAATAAAGAACTCGCATAGTTAAAAAAGTCAAGGTCACAGGAAAGATTTTACTCGCCCCTTCAACCTTTAACTTTTTTACCTTATACCTAAATTATTATGCTTCAGCAGCAATTTTTATAGGCATTTTTACAATAACATCGGTATGGCAATTAATGTCGATCTGATATTCGCCGATTTGACGAATGACACCTTGAGGCAAACGAATCTCATGCTTTTCAACTGAAACACCTGCTTCGGTAATAGCGTCAGCGATATTTTGCGTACCTATTGAGCCGAATAATTTGCCTTCATCGCCTGCTTTATGAGTAATAACAACCTGAAGTTTACCCAATGCATTGGCACGCGCCTGAGCTGCACTCAGCTTTTCAGCTGCCGCTTTCTCAAGCTCTGCGCGACGCGCTTCAAATTCAGCAATTTTAGTAGCTGTTGCAGCAACAGCCTTACCGTACGGAACAAGATAGTTTCTACCATAACCTGATTTAATGACGACTTTATCACCTAGGTTACCCAAGTTTGCTATCTTTTCAAGAAGAATAACTTCCATCTTTTATTACCTCGTTATCGGATTTTATCCGGCTATTTTTTTACGCCATCAAGGCGTTTGTTGATTCGAAATTTTATTTCGTAAGTTTATCCATGCATCACTCAGCCCAACTACAGCAACCGGCAACATGGCATGGGGTATCAAAAACAATGTCACATAAAACATCGGCACTATAAATCGGCCCATCTTCATCGAGGCAAATACGGTATGCAGCACTGCCGTTCCGATAAATGTGTACAACACAAACAGCAAAATAGCGATATTCCACGATACTTCAGAAATCACACCGGAACTTAATGATGCGACAACTACCACCACAATACTGCCGATTGCCAGCCTTGGATGCGTATTCAATGACAAAAATTCTTGCCTGAATCCACCCGGATTATAGAGCAAAGCTTGCCACCACCGCCCCAGAAATAGACCAAAAAGCAGACCAAACACTGATGCGGCAGCAACTATTCCGGTCATGTAATGCGAAAGCATATCCAAAGTATGCTGGATATCTTCAACGGGAGCATTCGGCGGTACCATTTGTGAAAGTATGCTCTTCCACATAGTTGCCGACTCGGCGTTATAAAGATAAAAACCAACAACCCCCAGCACACCAAGCAATACGGCAACTTCAATGGCCAGAGATAAATACCGCCCTTCTCTTAGTATGATTGAAATCAACCATACAGGAACCCACAGCACCACCCCATAAAGCAATACAAACTGATAATTACCTAATAGGAAAAAACCAAATACCGCCGCTACCGCAGTTGAACACGCTAAAACAATGAAGCCCTCAATAGCACCTCGTCTTAAAGTAACAAGGGCAACAGAGGCTGAACTTACTATACTCACCGGGGGCATGACCAGCGATACCAACGCGAGGGTAGAAGCCACGAGCATGGCTTGTATTCTCCCCCGCATAATGTACTTAGCTAAAAAGCCCACTGATCGTCCAGTGTATTATTTGTGAGCGTCGCAAAAAGGCAACAATGCAATAAAACGAGCGCGTTTAATTGCAACGCCTAATTGCCTTTGATACTTGGCGCTGGTTCCTGTAATGCGGCTAGGGACGATTTTACCGGTTTCAGTGATGTAATCACTTAACAAGTCCAGATCTTTATAGTCAATCTCTGTTCCACCTTCTGCACTGAATCGGCAGAATTTTTTGCGTCTAATGTTACGTGCCATAATAATTCTCGTAAATCCAAGTGTTAAAAGTTTTATTCAGAAGTGAGTGCGTCAGCATCAAAGTCTTCGTCGATATCATCAAGATCAACTTCATCAGCTGCCACGGCCACTGCTTCTCTGGCCGCCGCATCTTTAGCTCTTGATTCAGCCGCTTTATTTTCTTCGGCTGTTGATGTAGCGATGATAGATGCTCCAGTGATGGCTGCTTTTTGCAATAAAGTCATACTGCGCAAGATGGCATCATTAAAACGAAAACCACTTTCCAACTCTTCCAAGGTCGCCTGATCGCACTCAACATTCATCAGCACGTAATGCGCTTTATGAATTTTATTGATCGGATAAGCCAGATGTCTGCGACCCCAGTCTTCCAAGCGATGAATTTTACCGGATGCGGTTTCGATGGTTGATTTATAACGTTCGATCATCGCTGGGACCTGAGAACTCTGGTCAGGATGGACTAAAAAGACAATTTCATAATGTCGCATGTTTTTTCCTTTCGGTTAAGCCTCCCACCTCTATCTTAATAAAGATGGTAAAGCAAGGAGGAGCGGACAGCTCCTAAGAACCGCGCATTATAGATGTTTTTTCAGCTATTGAAAAGCATGGAGTTCAGAAACAGCCCGCATTAGCCTCAATGCTAATAATATAGTTTATATCTCGGAGCGATAAGCACAAAATTAACGCAACGCTGCTAACCTAAGCGTAAATACTCAGCAAGCCTTTGCTGACTACAGCCCGTCCGCTTGCGATTTCTTGTTCAACCTCATCAATTCCATCAGCAGCAGCCATAGCCCCCTGTCTCCGACCATCAGCTGTTTGCGCAAAATTTTGCGATTGTGAGCGTCCCTGATCTGGCGCGGGGCCTTGAGAAATACTCACATCAACCAGGTTGAGCTGCTGGGAACCCATCATTTCCCGTAACTTGGGAATAGAAGCTTCAAGCGTTTCTCTTACAGCCGCATGCTGTGCTGTAAAGACAACAGTTGCCTGATCATCAGTCACATCAACACGAACCGATATAGGACCAAGATGTTGCGGATTCAGTCTGATTTCTGCCGAAGGTATTGCTTTGTTACTCATCCACACAATCCTATCGCCTAAATCTTTATTCCATTCGGGATGCGCTAGCGGCTTGGTCATCGCGGGAACATCTGCTTTATTCTCAACGATCTTATTAGGCTGGACCATATCCGTTCCAACTCGGGACAATGTCTTTCCATCCTCTAAACTCAATACCTGCTGATCAGTCCGTCCGGTCTTTTCAGTTTGCTCTGAATTCTGAAAGTAATTTAAATTAAAACCCTGTTTATCCTGAACCGGCTGACGAAAAACTGTTTCGCTTTGCAGGATATTATCAGGAACTTTCACTGGCTGACTCGACTTAACATCCCCAGTTGATTGTTTTATAAAAGATAGTAACCCACCGTCTGCAATTGTATCCGTAGATGTCGGATTATTGGCTGTTTTTGTTTGTTCAGCTTGTATTACAGGAAGAAGAGGAATAGGCATCACCGACTGCTCTTCAGTTCCGCTATTATTTGCAACAACCGTTACTTGAGCATCATCTTCAACCTTCTTCTTTTCAGGCTTATCATTTCCATGCGCCAAATTCATTTGAGCAGAAGCCTCTATTGCAACATCTTTCATACTTTGTCCAGACTCAGCACTCACATCTGTCGCGTTTTGCTCGACCGGAACCGCCGTCACAACCTCATTTTTTATATTTTGTTCAACCGGAACTGCCGTTGCACCTACATTTGTTAGGGATTGCCCAGCAGGAACTGCCGATGCAACAGCATTTGTTACGGTTTGCCCAGTAGGAACAGCCATTGCAATCACATCTTTCACATTTTGCTCAATCACTGCTGCCTTTTCTCCAGCAGTAGTGCCTACAGCAATATATTTTAATGTATCCGTTACTGCGGCTAAAGCAGCCTCATGGTCAGCATCGTCTTTTGTTTTATATGACGGCGGCAAACCATTGCCTAATAAAGCGGCAAAATCTTGCGTATCAACCTTGACTCCCGACAAACCGGCAATATCACCTTGCACGCCGACAGTGCCCTGTGTTTGCAGCGACAATGAATCCCCGGTTTTTATATTACCCAGCAACTCAATCTGCGCCACTAATGCGTCCGAGAAACCTTCAGAAATAACACCACTATCAATCAAAGGCGGCGTTATATTTTCTACCGTACCACTGCTATTTGGCGCCAAAGATAATAAATTTGCACTTTCAATAATCATAATCAATTCTCCTGAATTCTCACATAATTACTAAGCACTTCCTATGCCACTAGAGTTATTTCGACCTATCCGGGATGCCCTCTCATCCTGTTCCTGCTGTTCTCGTTTAGCTTCCTGCTTCATTTCCACCACTAAAGCCGAATCGCAAACCTTCTGCAGACTTTGGGTTTTATGATGCAATTCTTCCCAGATTTTTCTTTTGGCTATGACTTCAACTTCAACTGAACTCAACATTTGTTCTTGACCAATTATTGCCTTATCAAGTTTATCAATAAATGACCTAAACTCCAGAAGCTGCGCAACATTGACACCTTTAATACCCAGCTGCTCGAATCTATCCTGATATTCCTGCCGATAGTTTCTTAACCCTTCAACTTGAGCCTGCATAGTCTGAAGCTTTCTCTGAACCACACCCAGCACTTCCAAAGCTTTTTTTTCCTGTGTCGCTTTAATGTCCACAATTGTTTTAATACGTTGCGATTTTTTCACTTCTTTCCTTTAATATCCCGAAAGGGCTTGGATATCAGCCGATGGCCACCCTGTTTATGCCCAGTAACATTGCCAATTCCTGTAAGCTCCGATTCATATCAACCGGCTCATCCATGTCCTGCTGCAAAAAATCTAAAATCGCCGGATTTTTTTCAATGGCCTTGTCTATTCTAGGATCTGACCCTGGTTGATACGCACCGACACTGATTAAATCGCGATTTTGCTGATAAAGTGAATACAATCGCCTTAACTCCCGCGCCATTTTCAAATGACCGGCATCAATAATATCCGGCATAACCCGACTGATTGACGCCTCTATATCGATAGCCGGAAAATGTCCTGATTCAGCCAAGCTTCTGGATAATATAACGTGCCCATCCAACACCCCTCTCGCCGCATCGGCAATAGGATCATTAGTATCATCACCCTCGGCCAGAACAGTATAAAATGCAGTTATAGATCCACCACCGTGATCGGCATTACCGGCGCGCTCCACCAAATGCGGTAATTTGGCAAAAACTGAAGGCGGATAGCCCTTAGTGGCAGGAGGCTCGTCAATAGCCAGGGCAATTTCACGATGTGCCTGTGCAAATCGAGTTAATGAGTCCATTAACAATAAAACATCAAGCCCCTGATCACGAAAATACTCGGCAATGCTGGTTGACAATAAAGCAGCATGAACACGCATCAAAGGCGGGCAATCCGCAGGCGATACAACCACTACGGCTCTTTTCAGCCCCTCTTCGCCCAAGGTCTTCAGGACGAATTCATTAACTTCTCGTCCCCGCTCGCCAATCAGCCCGACAACAACAATATCCGCCGTGGTAAATTTAGTCATCATTCCTAGCAGCACACTTTTACCCACGCCGGTACCGGCAAACAATCCCATACGCTGCCCGCGCCCTACGCTGAGTATCGAATTTATTGCCCTAACACCGACATCAAGCGGCTCTCGTATAGGCCTTCTCGACAACGGATTGATAGGCGCGCCATTGAGAGAAATCAGCGCATCGGTTTTAAGCGGACCTTTGTCATCAATCGCATTGCCTGCACCATCCAACACGCGCCCCAGCAAGCCGAAGCCCACTCTGGCCAAACTATTTTTGCCCATAGGAATGACCCGGCAATCCGGCTCAAGACCATGGACTTCGGCAGTTGGCATCAAAAAAATGCGCGCATCGGAAAACCCCACGACTTCCGCTTCAATCATTCTGCCATTTTTAGCCTCAATTCTGCAGCGGGAACCAATAGCCGCTCGACAGCCCACCGCTTCCAGCGTCAAACCCACCATCCGGGAAAGCCTGCCTTCGACCACAAGCTCAGGGACTTCCTTCAATCTTTCGGAGTAAGGCTTTAATTTAGCCAGCCAAACTTGTGATCGATTTACATCTGGAATCACAAACTTTTATTCTCGGCAATAGCTCCACTGACTGCATCTGTAGAGTCGTGCGCCCGCTCACCACCCAATAGAGTTGAAATAACAGCGGCCAATCGATGCTCTACTGTCGCATCAATATGTGAAAGCTCGGTATCGACTTCGCAGCCCCCCCGAGTAATTAACGGATCCTCAACTATGCCCCAGCTTGGCGACATCTCATCCAGCGCTAATGCAGAACGCACCACCTCGGCATCTTCAGGGTGCAATCTCAAACTGATCTTTTGCGATGCTAGCGGCAGGACATTGATTGTTTCACGAACAACCGCAACGATTTGCCCGGGATCCAGCTTGATTTCCCGACGTATTATTTGCGTTGCGATACCGATAACCAGCTTAACCAGCTCTTTTTCCACCTCTTCATCAAGGCGTTTAAAAGGCTCACTTAAAGATTCCAAAAGGCCGACCAACATTGCCGCCTGGCTTTGCAGCAAGTGCAAATTATCCTCGTAACCTTTTTTTGACCCCTCATCAAAACCTTGCTGAAAACCATGCATTTTGCCTTGCGCAAATGCTTCGTCATAGGCCTGCTTCTGCATGGATTCAATTTCATCAACCGTTAAAATCGGTGTCTGCTCATCCTCAAGCTCTACCGTTTCAGATTCCCTAACAGGAGCATCTACACCGGAAACATCCGGCATGCTCCATAATCTTAACGATTCAAGCTCAGCTGCAGTGAATCTGGGTGTCTTAGATGAGTTCATCACCGCCGACTCCCATTTGTATCTCACCTGCATCCGCTAGTTTTTTAGCAATAGCCAATATATCTTTCTGCGCTAACTCCACTTCGCTTAGCTTAGCAGGCGGGGAAGCCTCCAAATCATCACGCAGCATTTCTGCTGCCCGTTTGGACATATTACTGAATATTTTTTCCTTAAGCTCACTGCCTACTCCGCGTAACGCCAGCAACAATTGCCCGGTTGAAATTTCACGCAATAATGTTTGCATACCTCTTTCGTCAATCGTAGTAAGATCTTCAAAAGTAAACATCTTCTCTTGAATTTCCTGAGCCAATTCAGACCTATGTTCGGCAATCCCCGACATCACTAAATCTGCCGCGCCGCCATCCAGGAAGTTTAAAATATTAGCTACCGCATCGACACCGCCAATATTTGTCGACTTGACATTATCAGAACCGGTTAACTGTTTTTCCATGATTTGATCCAGCTCACGCAAGGCGGCTGGCTGTATGCCTTTCATCGTTGCAATCCTCATCATCAGATCAGAACGCATACTTTCTGGCAAAAACATCATCACATCAGCCGCCTGCTCACTTTCCATCAAAGACATAATAGTCGCGACAATCTGAGGATGCTCCAAACGAATCATGTCGGCAATCGACCGGGTATCCATCCACTTCAGCTGCTCAATACCTTTAGTATTACCACCCTGTAAAATTCGATCAAGGATGCTGTTTGCCTTATCTGCTCCCAAAGCGCTGATCAATACAGTACGAATATACTCATCGGTATCCATCCCCAGAGCCGTCTGTCTCTTTACCGCGACAATGAATTCCTCAACCACTTCATCCATCATTTCTATGGAAATCTCTCCCACGCTTGCCATGGTGATGCCCAAAGTCTGCACTTCTCTGGGAGACATGTGCTTTAAGACGAGAGCTGCTCTCTCCATTCCCAGCGCCAGCAACAATACAGCGGCACGATCAACCTGGGTTAACTGTTTTTCCGCCTTAGCCATCTTTTTTAATCCATGATTTAATAACTTGCGCGACTACTTTCGAATCATCATCAACCAATCGCTTCACATATTCCAAACGATGCTCGTAACTTTGGGGCACATCCAAAAGCAGCAGATCCTGCATTTCCATAGCATTGGGCATCGAAAAACTTACGTTTTGCTGACCGGCCGGTACAGCGATAGGCAGGCCATGTTCATCAAAACGAACCGACCCTCCTATAGCGACTGCCTTTTCTTGCGCCTCAGTCAACGCTAAGGCTTTTTTCTCTTCGATGTCCCGAGCGACAAGACTGCGCATAGTCGGTCGCAACACCCCAAAAAGCAGGAATAATACTGCAAGCACAGCGGCGGCTTGTTTCATAAGATCAAGAAACCAGCCTTGCTCCCAAATAGGTATCGCAGGCAATGCTTCAACAAGCTCGTCTATTTTGAAAGCCACATTCGTAACGGTAACCTGATCCCCCCGGCTACTGTCGAAGCCTACCGCCTGCTTAACCAGATCACTAAAACGATGAATGTCTTCTTGAGAATAAGACTGCGCTTTAACGATGCCATCACTTTGGGCAATATGCCGATCATCAACGACCACGGCTACGGACAATCGACGTAACGCCCCTGTAGCTAAGCGGGTATGGGTAATGGTTTTATCCAACTCATAATTTCTGGTTGCATTTTTTGATGCCGATCCGGGGGGCGTGGAGGCAGTCGAACTTGTGGCAGTGACGGGCGAACCCGAGGCTGCCGTTGCAGCTGCAGCGGCAGCCGGATCCGGAGCTACACCGGCAGGAGTCGGTTGATTTGATAATGCGCCCGGAACACCTTGGATGGCGGACTGCGTACTTTGCTCTTCCGATGTTTGTTCGCTTCTTAATGCCGGCAAATCCGGATTGAACATTTCCTGGGTTCTGTCTGTCTCGGTAAAATCCACATCCGCTGAAATTTGTACGCGCATCCCGTCACCACCGACCAAAGGCGACAAAATATTTTCAATCCGCCCCATCAGGTGCTCTTCAATATTCTTCTTATATTCAAACTGCTTGGACGTCAAATTACCCGCTACGGATGAATCATTGCTATTTAACAACTGACCTTTTTGGTCGACAACTGTCACTTGTTCAGCTTCCAATTGCGGCACACTGGACGCGACTAAATGAATAATTGATTCAACTTGGCCTTTATCAAGTGATCTGCCTTGATATAAATTGACTATGACTGAAGCGCTGGGCTTCTTACGTTCCCGCACAAACACTGACTGCGCGGGGAGAGCTAACAATACTCGCGCCATTTTTATATTCTGGATGGACATAATAGTGCGAGCAATCTCACCTTCCAAGGCTCTCTGGAAGCGCATCGTTTCGACACTTTTACTGGCCCCGAAACCCTGATCTTTATCCAGTAACTCATATCCCAGACTATTACTTTTGGGCAATCCCTGAGCCGCCAGCTTGAGCTTTATTGTGCTCACCTGGTCCATCGGCACCATAATAGCCCCGGAACCGTTTTCGACTTTATATTTGATATTTTCTTTATTGAGAACTTCGAGAATTTCAGCCACATCACTTTCGCCGATTTCAGAATACAAGCGTCCGTAAGAAGGCTCCTGCGACCATAAAACAATAGCAACACCAATAGCAACGCTAAGAGCCAGCCCCAGCATCAACCCGATCTGACGCCCTATAGTCAGCCCGGCCAAGCCTTTAATGGCAGGATGCGCTTCGACCTTGGTCGCAAAAATATGAGACGCTTCACCTTCAAGATGACCTTTCTCTTTTGCTATAGGGTCATGTTGGCGATTTGCTTCAATTAGACTATTACCGCTCTGTTCGCTCATTTTTTAATTACAGTTTGCCGCACTACATTGGCATATTCATGACATCTTGATAGGCTTCAACTAATTTATTTCTGACCTGTAGCATTGCCTGAAATGAAACACTAGCTTTTTGCGAAGCCACCATAACTTCCGCGAGACTTACATTGGTATCGCCCGATTCAAAAGCCTCCGTCATTTTTCCGGCAGTTTGTTGAGTGTCATTAACAGTTCCTATGGTCTGCTTTAACATTGCCGCAAAATCAGCACCGCCACCTGTATCTTGCACTTTACCGCCGCCGGCTTCAAGCGACATTGCCCTCATCTGAGCTAAAACTTGATTTACATTCATCTCACTCATGGGGTTCTCCTCTTACATTCTTAATAATATAGAGTTTAGAGCATTTTTAATGCCACATCTTAGCATGAAATAATAACACCCGAATCTTTCATCCTGGCCATTTTATATCGGAGTGTTCTGGGACTAATGCCCAACTTTTCAGCGGTTATCTTGCGGCTGCCATTTTCCATCTGCAAGGTCTGTAAAATAATATTTTCTTCGGCAGAGCGAACCCCTTCCCCCAATGCACGAATTTCCGGCTTTTCATCTTTAATATCGGGTAGATACGATTCGTCTTCTACAGTCTCAAACGACGAATTCCTACTAATCGCTTCCATTATTGATCCCGCATCCTCAAACACCAAATCATCAACGGTAATCTTATCGCCAGCCCGCAAAATAAGAGCCCGTTGCACCACATTATCCAACTCCCTGACATTACCAGGCCAGCTATAAGCCGACATTTTTTCACTAGCCTCCTTATCGAATTCAGGCAACTTTTTGCCTTCCAGCCGATGGCGTTGCATTAATTCCTGAGCTAGCGGCAAAATATCGCCAGGTCTACTACGTAACGGCGGAATATTAATAGGGAACACATTGAGGCGGTAATATAAATCCTCACGAAACCGTCCCTGTTCCATCTGCTCTTTTAACTTCTGATTGGTCGCCGCCAAAATTCTGACATTCAGCTTGATTTTTTTATGACTGCCCAAGCGCTCGACTTCCTTTTCTTGCAGTACCCGCAATAATTTCGCCTGTAAACCTAAATCCATTTCGGCTATTTCATCCAGCAATAAAGTGCCGCCTTGCGCTTGTTCAAACTTTCCAGGCATGGACTGAACCGCTCCGGTATAGGCACCTTTCTCATAACCGAACAGCATCGCTTCCAACATATTTTCAGGAATAGCGGCACAATTCACTGCGACAAAAGGCCCCTGATAATGCGTTGAGTTCTGATGAATATAACGGGCAATAACTTCTTTACCGGTTCCGCTTTCACCCTGCAACAATACGGTAACATCGGTTTTAGCTACTTTGGCAGTCAGGGCATAGAGCTTTTTCATGCTTTCGTCTTGCACGACTCGTTCGTTAACCGCTGTATTAGCCGCTAACGGATTGGCTGTCACATAATCAGCTACCTTATTTACCAGAGCCTGAGCGTCAAATGGCTTGATAAGATAATCGCAAGCGCCTGCCTGCATGGCCTCCACTGCCTTGGGAATGGTGCCGAAAGCCGTCATCAGCAATACCGGTGTTTCCGAATATTTATGCTGCATATTTTTCAGCAATTGAAAGCCGTCCATAACCGGCATCTGCACATCGCTAACGACCAGCTTAAATTGGCCGAGCTCCAGCTTGATTAATGCTTCGGTACCGTTACGAGCCGAAACCACACGATAACCACCTATCTCCAGAGTGTCACAAAGCGCCTCGCATAATGACAGGTCATCCTCAACAACCAACACATCATACTGTTTCATGTCTCATCTCCATTTGATGATGATTTTTACCGGACAAATCTGTCTGGAACAGATTTGCATTTACCCGAAGGGCATCAGGCAGGATAGCCTGATGTGAATAGCCGCCCGGCAATAAGTTATATGCCTGATTGATACAAGGCAGGACTAACGAAAAAGCAGTACCCTGTCCAGGAACCGACTCAACCTGAACATCGCCGCCATGGGCTTTCACTACACTGTCGACGACGGCCAAGCCCAAACCGGTGCCGTAAGTTTTAGTGGTAAAAAACGGCTCAAAAATCCGCAGCCGAAGCTCTTTATCAATGCCGGGCCCGTCATCCTTAATGACAATCCGCAATTTACTGCCGTCAAGCTGATCCAGTTTGATCGATACGCATCCCATCCGTCCTACTGCGTCAACCGCGTTATTCAATAAATTAAGCAGCGCACCGCGTAAGGCATTTTCATTACCCAACATTGCATCATTTTGCACCTCATTGATAATCTGCAAATCAATTCCGCCGCTGCCGGTATATTCTTTTATCGTTTCCTTGAGGTGATTTAATAATTCGGCCAATGAAAAACTCTCCATCGCCAAACGTCCGTCTTTGGCAAAAATCAACATATCGTTGACCTGCCTTTCCAAGTATTGCAGGCGCTCAAGAATTTTTTGTGAAAACCGTTGCCGTTTTTCGTTATCCAATGCCGGACTACTCATTTGCGATGCGTAGAGTATCGCTGTCGCCAATGGCGTTCTGACCTGATGCGCCATACTGGCCACCATTTCCCCCATTGCCGACAATTGCTTTTGTTGATTCAGCATGTCCTGCAGGTTTCGCATTTCACTGACATCCGATAACAAAACGATTTGTCCTGAATCACTAAGGTTGTTACGCGCAATGTCCCTACTGACCGTCATATTCACCCGTTTGCCGTTACACAATTGGCGCTCATGAGGATTACCAACGACGGGAATCAGACTGCGGGTAACAACGTCGAGCCAATCCAGGCCAATCAGCGGCTCACCTAAGAAATCTGTCGCTACCGCATTACAATCCACTACTTTACCATCCACATCCAGCACAATAACCCCCGCCGGAAGCGCTGCCAATATTTTTTCTAGGCGGCTTGCAAGCTTTTCTTTTTCCTCAAGGGTTTTAAGTCGCTCACTATGGGCAAAGGCAAGCTCGCCATGCAGTTTAGCAACCTGCTCTTCCAATCCTTGATAAGAAATAGATAAATTCTGGGATAGCTGATTAAAGATGCGAAATGCATCGGTAAGCTGTTCGGTTTTTTGCTTTTTCTGAGTATTCATGTCTGATCGCTCTTGTTTTACTGCAACTTAAAGTTACTTAAGCAAAAACCAGACCAAATATTAATACATTTATTTTCAATGAGTTATTTAATGATGCCAAAAAAATGACTTTTTAACCTTAACGCTGCAAATCGTATTTACGCAGTTTTTCAACCAATGTTGTACGTCGCATATTCAACCGCTTGGCCGCATGCGCCACCACTCCGCTGCATTCGTTTAACGCTTGACGTATCAAATCGATTTCTAAAACATTCAAATATTCTTTCAAATCTATACCCTGCTCCGGCAACTGCGCTAAAACAGTCGTAGAGCCATCAAAAGTACCGACAACCTCAATTTGCTCAACCGGCTCATCATCTTCCGTATTGACCATAGCTGCTTCAGGGGCATTAATTATTTCTTCAGGAACTTTATATAGTTGAAACTTTTCCGGCAAATCAGCCGCGTCGACCAATCCTTTGGGATTAATAATGGCTAATCTTTCAATCAAATTTGCCAATTCCCTGACGTTACCCGGCCATTCATGCTGCATCAGCACAGCTAATGCAGCATTGGTCAACCGCACTGAGCCACGATTGGACGCTTCCATGCGAGTAATAAGATCATTTACTAACAGGGGAATATCTTCGGCCCTGTCCTTTAAAGCCGGTATTTCAATAGGAAAAACATTTAAGCGGTAAAACAAATCCTCCCGAAACCGGTTTTCTTTAATCTCATTTTCAAGATACCGGTGCGTTGCAGCAATCACCCGCACATCGCAATGTATGGTTTTGTTACTGCCTACGCGTTCAAAAGTACGTTCCTGCAATACGCGCAATAGCTTAACCTGCATAGCCAAGGGCATATCGCCAATTTCATCCAGGAAAAGAGTTCCGCCCTCAGCCATTTCAAAGCGTCCTTGCCGGGCGCTTAAAGCACCGGTAAACGCTCCTTTCTCGTGACCAAACAACTCGCTTTCCAATAATTCTCCCGGAATCGCACCGCAATTTATAGGCACAAACGGTTTGTCTTTCCGGAAGGAAGCATCATGCAAAGAACGGGCAACCACTTCTTTTCCTGTTCCTGACTCACCCAGAATTAAAACCGTCGCATCTGACTCTGCAACCTGATCAATCAGTTTACGGATACCGGCTATAGCCCGGCTCTTACCTTTTAGCCGGTCAGCTGAAGATGCACGACGATCGGACGATTCCCGTACTGTAAAAGCCGTTTGCCTGGCGGATGCAGAAAACTTGTCGAGTATCGGTTTCAAGACCGGGTACGTAGTCGGCCATTCGAAGACTTGAAACACATTATTAGTAATTGCAGTAGAAACCTGGAGTGCAGTCCCCTTATTGATTAATAAAATGACAGGGATTTGATCTGCCCGTTCCACAATATTACTGACGACAGTCGCTTGCTTCTCGATGCCATCACCGACAAAAATGCCACATAAATGATCAGTTCCATTAAAACAAGATGCATAATCCGCTGAACCCACGGTTTCTATCTTGTACGCCATAAACTGAAAAATCGTCTCCAGTTGCTGGGTTCTTATTTTATTGTCGTCAATTAACAAAATACGCGGCAACGCCATGTTTTTACACTCATCACTCACATTGAGGCCATTTAGATTTAGCCCTGCACTTTCCGCCACAATGACTGCGGCCTATCACTCAGCATGACCTTAAAAATAACTCTTTTTAATTATTTAACTATTCGGCAAAGTTAAGCATCGAATCCTTACTATGTCAAAATTCTTTTTTATTTCATATTGTTCTATATTCTTCTTAATGTTATTTACACAAATAAAACAATATACAAGCCGTATCCAAGCTTGACAAAAATTTCTCATCATAGACACTAGGGTTGTTTTCACAACCCCAGAGTACCCTTTCTTTGAATGATATGCCCCTTAGCATGCTGTTTGGCATGCTTGCCGCCATGCTTATTTTTTCCGCTTTTTTCTCCGGTTCGGAAACGGCTTTGATGACGCTAAACCGTTATCGTTTAAGACATTTAGTCAAACTAAAACATTCAGGTGCAATTAAAGCACATAAACTACTGCAAAGACCGGATCGCTTGCTCGGCTTGATTTTACTGGGCAATAGTTTTGTCAATAATTTTGCATCCTCGATAGCCACTGTTATTGCCATAAAGCTCTATACGGATAAAGAATCCAGTATCGCTATCGCTGCCGGGATTTTGACTATCGTAATGCTTATTTGCTCAGAAGTAACGCCCAAGACACTTGCTGCGATCAAACCGGAGCTACTTGCTTTCCCGTCCGCCTGGATTTACACCCCCTTACTAAAACTTTTGTATCCCGTCGTTTGGTTCGTCAATTTATTTGTTAACCTGTTACTTCGAATAGTTGGGGTCGATGTCAAAAAAAACTACCATGATGCTCTCAATACAGACGAATTAAAAAGTATTATTAGCGATGCGGAAAGCTTAATGCCCGCACGCTACCAAAAAATGCTGATGGGCATACTGGATCTCGAATCGGCGACTGTTGAAGACATCATGACACCACGCAATGAAATTATTGGTGTAGACCTTGAGTTGCCGGTTGAAGATATCATTACCCGGATAAAAACCAGCCCCCATACCCGATTACCCGTATACAAAACCAGCATCGACAGAATTATTGGTTTTATACATTTAAGAAAGATACTTGCACTGCTTAATCAAGAAGACTTTGACAAGCAAACCATCATAAATCTGCTGGACAAGCCATCATTTATCCCTGAGAGCACCCCGGTGCATAACCAAATGCATCGTTTTAAGCATGAAAAAATCCGCATAGGTCTGGTAGTCGATGAATATGGCGATGTGCAGGGATTGGTTACATTAGACGATTTACTGCAGGAAATCGTTGGAGAACTGATCACTGATGATGTCGCCGTAAGAACACAAAGTGACGGTAGCTACTTGGTTGACGCCAATATTACCATTAGAGAATTAAACCGCGTCACTCAATGGACACTTCCTACGGAAGGCCCAAAGACACTCAACGGACTTATCATTGAATTTATGGAAACCATACCCGAAACCGGAATCAGCATCAGATTGCATGGATATCTTCTGGAGATTATAAAACGGGATGAAAATAGCGTTAAATTGGTTAAATTCCTGCCTAGAAAATAATCTTTACCACAATACCGAGAGAGTTATAATCAAAAAAGGGAATTTCTTGAACAACTAAAATAATACCGTCTATAATCAAAACTCATTTAAGAATGTGCTACCAGCTCAATGGCAAAACTCACTGTTTTTTTTAAAGATAAAGCTATCCATTCGGGTCTGTTTGAGCAGGGTATTGTGCATATCGGACGTGATGAAACCAATGATTTAACCATTGACAGCTTGGCAGTCGCTCCGGCTCACGCGGTTATAATTATTCGTGACGATGATTACACTATCAAGCAACTCAATGATGGCTTTCCATTAATCATCAACGGTAAAAAAATTAAAGCATGTCATCTCAATAACAACGATGCAATATCGATGGGAAAGCATGACATCATTTTCAATACTACAGAACATGTAGAAGCTCGGGCATTCAACAGCCTCATTGACGAAGACATAAAATCGCTTAATGAGGAAATTGAAAGCGAATTACAAATTCCAACCGCTAATTTGCAAATTTTGACCGGCAGTAATATTGGTAAAATCTTGCAGTTAAAAAAATCCATGACGCGGCTTGGTCATGACGGCAACGGTGTTATTGCAATATCAAAGAGAAAAAAGGGTTATTTCGTTTCCGTGTTGGAAAACAGCGGCACGATAACCGTAAACAATGAACCTTTAAACGACAAGTCACTAAAATTAAAAACAAATGATGTGTTGGTTGTTGACAACACATCCCTGCAATTCTTTTTGAATTAAATCCATGCATCCAATAGAAAACAACGACAACCGCCATTTTCATCGTATTCTTTACACCGCAGAAGCTATTTTAAGTTGCGAAGAAAAAACTTGGCATTGCGAAATTATTGATCTGTCTTTAAAAGGCTGTTTATTGCGTTTTGAACTTCCTTGGGAAGAAGATCCGGAGAAACTCTATACCCTCACATTACGCTTATCCGAACAGGTCCAAATAAAAATGGAACTCACTGCAACACATGTGGTAGGCAATAAGGTGGGCTTTAAATGTGAGCATATCGATATAGACAGCATTTCCGAACTACGTCGGCTGGTTGAACTCAACCTTGGCAGCAGCGCCTTACTGGAAAGGGATTTGCTCTCATTAATCGGGTAGCATAAATTATGCTGTAAAGCTGATCTATGCTCAGCCTCAAACATTTTTAGCAATTTGGCCTATAAAATAAAAAGATAGTAGGCGCTGTAAATTCAATTAAGCGCCTCCGATTCTAAACCATATTCCTGCATCAACGTGAAAAACCTTATGTCGATCATTAAAGCATATGGACATTTTCCACTCCCACTTTTTTCCTTTACACTGCTTACTGCATGATCCGAGTCGCACATCGACTTCAGGCGTACCGCTTATAATGATCGAACCAACGCTATAGCTCTTCGCTTATCAAACACAAAATATTAAAGTTTATAGCCCTGTTCTTACAGCCTGAAACCGGGGCATTCTCCCGTTCATTCATAGCCATCCGTTCCGGCTTACAGCCCAAAGTATTCATCCCGAAACCCGCCTGAATCCTTGTAAACCAGCATTTAAAACCGGTTTTACATTTAAATATTCAATAACCTAGCCAATTGTTTCCATAAGAGAAATTATTAATCAATACCTATTGATATTGTCAACTAATATCTCTGTATGTATAGTGTAACCAACGTCGATTACTTCTTACCCACAAAATAGCAAAGGAGCTTTAAAATGACTGATATTCAAAGAGATATTTTAATAGGGCTGATGTTTGTCGTTGGTATTTTGGGGTTTCTTTCCGGCGAATTCATTGTTTCAACAATCATGTTTGCAACAGCCGCTATATTCAGCAATATAGTATTGAGCCGCAGATTGCTTAACTAAAGTTTTTACCCCTCTTGGTTTTATCCTACCTCAAACAGTATCTCTCCTGTTTGACTCCTTACTCCCGACGCTCACGCATAGGGAGTTTTTTTTGCACGAATTTTATACGCGCTCTTCCAGTTATCCCGCGAATACAGCTTTCACAATGATGAATTTCGAGTTCGATGCAATGATCGAATGAGCACCAAAAAGACGGTCAAGATAGCTGTGATAATTCAGATGCCGATTACCGATCACCCACAACTCGCCGCCTTTACGCAATACTCTTCGCGACTGTTTAAACAAGCTGACGGCAATCTGGTCACCTATCGTATTTTGCTGATGAAACGGCGGATTGCACAGAATCAGGTCGGCCGACTCTGGCTCAGCCTCGATCAAACCGTCGCCGACACAAAAAGTCGCCTCGCGTTGCTCTCCAAATACACGCTGAAAATTTTCCCTGGCCGATGCAATCGCCATAAAGGATTCATCGACAAAATGCACAGTCGCCTCCGGACTACGTTCGGCGGCGATTAAACCGACCAAGCCGTTACCGCAACCCAAATCGATAATGTTGCAGGCATCCCGGCGGGACGGAAGGTGCTGGAGAAAAAAGCGAGTGCCTATATCAAGACTGTCTCGCGAAAAGACATTAGCGTGATTACTAATCAGGTAGTCGGTATTTTCAAGCTGATAACAAACCGGATAAGGGCTAGATGGAGCACTCAGCCCGGTATCAAGAGATGCAAAGATCAGCCGCGCCTTTTTCCTTGCCAACGAAGTCGTCGTCGGCCCGACCAAACGTTCCAGCAATTTCCAAACCGAAGGCGGCAGGGATTTGATCATGCCTGCGACAATAACCTGGGTTGAAGCGGTTAAATGTGGACGCAAGCGTATTAATTCGTCTTCCAATAACGCCAGAGTTTTCGGCACTTTAATCAGTACCAAATCAAAAATACCCTCCGGCATTCCAAGACTGTTCAACAAGCTGACGCTATGCTCAGGCAAGTTATTTACGGCAAGATTGAGCCGCGTTGCCTGTTGCGACAAATAAGAATCCGATACAGCATAAGGCCGAAAAGCACTCAATGCTACAGCCAACGCGCCGAAGCTGTCATTGACTATCAACATCCGCGCACCATCTAATAACTTTAGCCGTTCTGCAACGGTGTCGAGCAGATATTCATCCGCCGCATCCCAGGCTTGCAGCAACTCTCGTGGACGCTTTGGCAGCCGGTTTAACTCAAACTCGCCTTGGGCAACGCTTAAACGATCAGGCATGAGTCAAGCACGCGACATGAATTTCCCTGTCTCGGTATTGATCTTAATCAATTCCTCAGGCTCAAGATATTCAGGCACCTGAACCTCCAAGCCGGTGGTCACCCTAGCCGTTTTGGTACGTCCGGACGCCGTCGCCCCTTTAATAGCCGGCGCGGTTTCCACTATCGGCAATATTACTGAACTTGGCAATTCAATGCCCAGCACCGCATCATCCACCAACAAGGCCACGATGCCTTCCAGACCTTCGGTCAAATAGTCGATTTGGTCTTCCAAATCGTCGCTGCTCAACGTGTACTGGGTGTAATCTTCCATATTCATAAAGATGTAACTATCACCGTCCACATAAGAAAACTGCACCTTGGCGCGCACCAGGTCGGCATCCTTAAAATAATCATCCCCTTTTAAAGACTCATCCAGTTTTTGGCCGGTCTTAAGATTGGTAAAACGGATTTTATATAATGTCGATGCACCTCGGGACGATGGACTTTTAGCATCAACCTGCTTTACCGCATGCGGAATGCCGTTTATCTCAACCACCATTCCTCTTTTTAAATCACTAGCCTTTGCCACGCAAACCTCCTCTCGATTAAACTTGCCGGCAACATGCAGCAAGGATTTATGTTTAAGTGGGCTAAGCCACCATCAGCCGTCATTATATCGTAAAATTTGCGCTTAAAGCCGCCCACTATGGGAATTTGGCTATCGGCTAACGCCTGCGTGATTTTCGTTTTGAATATTAACCCGTGATAAATTAAAAACATGTCAGATAAAAAACCCACCCTCGGCTTCATCGGTATCGGCCTAATGGGCAAACCGATGACTTTACGTTTGTTGAATGCAGGCTTTAGCGTCAATGTCTGGAACCGCAGCCCTGAAAAGCTCCGGCCGGTCGCTGATGCAGGCGCCAAAGCCTGTGGTTCCGTTGCCGAATTGGTCCGAAGCTCTGAAGTGATTATTTTGTGCCTGGCCGATACTGCGGTCGTAGAATCGATTGTGCGCAACGATATTTTGCCGAATGGTACAGCAGGCAAGTTGCTGATCGATTTATCCAGCATCCACCCTGAAAACACCCGGCAATTAGCCGCGCTGATAAACGAAAAATGCGGCATGGGCTGGATCGATGCGCCGGTTTCCGGCGGCGTTGCCGGTGCAGAGCAAGGCAACCTGGCGATTATGGCGGGCGGCAGTGCGGAACATATCGCAATCGCCCGAGTTGTCCTGGCGCCGTTATATAAACAATTGACCCACATGGGCGAAGTGGGCAGCGGCCAGATCACCAAGATCTGCAACCAGATGATTGTCAGCTGCAATGTACTGGTTATCGCCGAAATGATGGCGCTGGCCAAGCAGGCCGGCGTCGATGCCAAGCAAATACCTACAGCGCTGGCAGGCGGCTTTGCCGACTCCAAACCCTTGCAAATCGTCGCCCCCGAAATGGCAACCGAAACCTTTGAGCCGGTCAAATGGCGGGTTAAAACCCTGTTAAAAGACTTGAACATGGCGGTTGACTTGTCTATCAAGCAGGGCACTGCGACTCCCATGTCCGCACTGGCCTCGCAGTTGATGCAACTGCATGGTAGCCATGGTTACCTTGAACAAGATCCCTCCACGTTAATCAAGCTATACACTAAAACCGATGCTTAAATTTACCGCAAACCTGAGCCTGCTATTTACTGAAAATATGCTTGTCGATCGCTTCAAAGCCGCCAAGCAAGCCGGTTTCGATGCCGTTGAAATTCAATTTCCTTACGATTTAAGCGCAACCGCGATAAAAGACAAACTGGACGCATACGACTTAAAACTGGTCTTATTTAATGTCGCCGCTGCCGATTTGTTGCAAGGCGGCGAAGGCCTTGCCTGCGTGCCTGAAAAACGCGATCAGTTTAAGGAAGCCGTCGCCCAAACCGTCGAATATGCAGAGCTGTTAAAGCCGGAAGCGATCAACGTCCTGCCGGGACGCTGTCACGATAACAGCCGACTGGAATTCTATCTGGAAACTTTTAAAAAAAACCTGTGTTACGCCGCCGAGGCCTTTTCGCCTTTAGGTATTAAAACAGTATTTGAGGCAATCAACACCAACGACATGCCGGGATTTATCATCCATAGCGGAACGCAAATGCTCAGCGTGTTAAACCAACTTAACAGGCCTGAACTGTTTATGCAGTACGATATTTACCACATGCAAATGATGAGCGAAAAGCTTGAGGCATTTATTGCCGAATACGCCGATAAAATCGGTCATATCCAGTTTGCCGATTGCCCCGGCCGGGGACAACCCGGCTCGGGGCAAATCGATTTTGACCGAATGTTTTCAGTCATTGAAAAATCGGGTTATTCGGGCTGGATCGGGGCGGAATATAGACCCGCTGGAACTACCGCTGAAAGTCTGAATTGGTTAAAACCTAAAACATAATCCCTAGCGTATCAGTTTCAGATACTTCTGATACAAACTTTCCTTATCTTCAACATGCGTGGGATCTTTGTCTATACAATCGACCGGGCAAACATCCATGCATTGCGGCAGGTCATGATGGCCTACACATTCGGTACATAATTCGGGATTAATGATATAAATATCTTCGCCTTGAGAAATTGCACCATTCGGGCATTCCGGTTCGCAGACATCACAATTGATACATTCATCATTAATAATAAGGGCCATACCTACTCCTACACATTACAACACTGATGAGCAATAAATCTTTGCTCAACTAAATAAACTCAAACACTTCGCTATACAGACTGTCTTTGACCTTTTGGATTCATCCTTGGGGCAAACAGCATAACATCACTCGGACTTGAACTTGTTAATTAAACATTGATGAACAAGATCAGGAACAAAACAGGACACGTCGCCATTCAACTGTGCAATTTCACGGATCATGCTTGAAGAAATGAATTCATATTGTTCGGCCGGAGTTAAAAACACGGTCTCCAATTCCGGCGCCAGACGCCGGTTCATTCCGGCCAGCTGAAACTCGTATTCGAAATCGGATACCGCCCGCAAGCCCCGCAAAATCACATTGGCTCCCTGCTGTTTAGCGCATTCCACCAACAAGTTACCAAAACCGATTACCGACACATTGGAAAACTCCGAGGTAACCGCCCTGACCAAATCCACCCGCTCTTCTAAAGAAAATAATGGAGCCTTACCCCTGTTAACCGCAACGGCGACAACCACTTTGTGATAAAGCCTGGACGCTCTGGCAATGAGATCCAAATGCCCATTCGTAATAGGATCAAAAGTTCCCGGATAAATTGCAGTGGTTTGCATAAGGTGTGATTTTCAAAAAAAGCGGCAATTCTATACCAACAGACTGATTTTAAATACTCATTTAATAATATGGGAATGAATTGGCAAACTTAAAGCGATAAGAAATGAGGTAGTGGATTAAATCTGTAATTAGGCATGAATATCCAAGCCGAATTCGACCTTG
>NZ_DAIUEH010000063.1:0-26511 GCF_036845245.1 Methylobacter sp. | reverse complement strand
ATCCATAAGCATTTGCTAATTTTTACCTTTTCGAGGGGATGGGCAAAAATAGCCTGAGTAGAGCGTGACTGCGGCACAAACAACGTCCCGATAAAAAACGGATGATCGGGATGCTCAATGACGCGAACTTTACCCTCGGCATCGGAACCAGAAATATTCAACGGTCCGTGCTTCAAATCGTCAATATAATCGGGATTGACTCCAAAATCGCAATAATAGCTCTCTTCGGCTGACAACTCGCCGTAGATGGCCGCTACCCGAGATCCCGGCACAAAATTAAGCTGCATCTTGCGACCTGCCAACGAACAAGCCAATTGCGAAATGAACAGATTTGAAGCATAGGGATCATATTCGGCATGTTGCGCATCCCTGAAACCAAGGGCGTTCCGGGCATACTCGATCATCATATGCTGAAATCCGCCACAAGTGCCGAAACAGGGAATATATTGTTTTCCCTGGCATAGCGAATGGCCCATAGCGTAAGCTCCATGCTTTTATAGGGGCTTCCCGGCGCAATCCATATGCCCGAATAATATTCAAGCAACTTTGAGTCTATGTCTTCAGTTGAAACCCAGTCAGCCGTCAATTCCGCATTCAGCTAATTTTGAGCATGTTTGATGGCCGCATTAGTCAAAATATGCGGTAGGAAGGTTGGCGTATATTCACCGAGCAAAGCAATTGACTTAATCATAGCGTTTATTTCCTTGGACGGCCTAATCAGACTGTTTTTTGTTATCAGCAGCAACTGTCAAAATTGACGATTCTACTGCTTTTAATCGAGCCTATCGAAAACTAAAAATAAAATAAGTGCAGACAGTGTATTTTTTATGTTATTAAAAACACACTCATTCCAAAGCAAAGCTGTCTCGGATAATGGCAGACAATCACGCATTGATGCCATTTTAAAGTGACATACTATTTTAACCAACTATGACGGATACTATGAAACACCCTGAATTCCCCTTGACCGACAAATTAATTTATCTCAATCATGCCGCCGTGGGCCCTTGGCCTAAAAGAACCGGCGAAGCGGTAATCAAGTTTGCCGAACAAAACACGCATTACGGCTCGCACTTTTATCCGGACTGGCTAAACAAGGAAGTGGAATTACGCACACAATTGCAGGCTTTATTAAATGCCCCATCCGCTGATGATATTGCCTTGGTTAAAAACACATCGGAAGCCGTATCCTTTGTCGCTTACGGTTTAACCTGGCAGCGCGGCGACAATATTGTATCCAGCAACGAGGAATTTCCTTCCAACAGGCTGCCTTGGGAATCCTTGTCCGACCAAGGCGTAGAGTTTCGTCAAGCCGACCTATACAGCGCAGATACGCCTGAGGATGCTTTATTTGCTCTGGTCGACGGCAATACGCGGTTATTGACGATCAGTTCCATACAATTTGCTTCGGGGCTACGTATGAACCTGGAAAGAATCGGCGAATTCTGCAAACAACGCGGTATTTTATTTTGCATCGACGCAATCCAGAGTCTGGGCGCAGTGCAGTTTGATGTACAGGCTTATCAGGCCGATTTTGTGATGGCCGACGGTCATAAGTGGATGTTCGGTCCCGAAGGTTTAGGCGTTTTTTACACCACGCCCCAAGCCAGAGACAAACTAAAGCTGACCCAGTACGGCTGGCACATGATGAAAGACATCCATAATTACGAAAACAAGCCGTGGGAAGTTCATCCCACGGCCCGTCGCTTTGAATGCGGCAGCCCCAATATGCTGGGCATCCATGCTTTTTCCGCCAGCTTGTCTTTGTTACTGGAAACGGACATGGCCGCAATCGAAGAACAGGTCTTAAAAAAATCCGATTATGTAAAGGATGCGATTACTAAAAACGGGCAATTAGTTTTATTGTCCGCCAAACAAAGCACGCTTAAATCAGGCATTGTTATCTTTAAACACCGGACGGTTCCAAACGAGACGTTATATCAACATCTGCAGAAAAACGGCGTTGTTTGTGCTTTGCGCGGCGGCGGCATACGCTTCTCGCCGCATTTTTATAATACCTTTGAGGAAGTCGACCGGGCGTTTGAACTAGTTGGCTCGCTGTAGGTAATGACTTAAGCCCGGATTGATGATGCCGGTATTTCCGGTCTTTAATACCTGATCATCCGGGCTGCTGTTTGTCAATACGCAATCAACCCAACTTGCGCTTCACTAAAACTGCCGACATCATGATGCCAGCTGAAAGTCATGATCCTATGGCAAAATCCAAGTAATCCGATTACTATGGAATCATACGATTATTTAAAAACCGGATAGTTATGCGAAACCTAACCAAACAATACCTGATATTTGATTTATTTTTTGCGCTATTACTGGGATTAATATCGACCACTCAAGTAATCGCCGATGATTTGCAGCCCCCCCAGCAAATCATCCAAAGTGTTTCGACACAATTGCAAAAAAAACTACAGGATAAAACCTTTACCCAGAATTTTGCTCAAGTTACGCAATTCGTCAATGGCGTTATTTCTTTGCATACCGATTTCGATAGAATCGCTCCGTTAGTTCTGGGTAAATACTGGAAAACAGCAACAACTGCAGAACAGGATCGCTTTAAACGTGAGTTTCAGACACTGATAGTAAGAACCTATTCCAGAGCGTTTGTTGAGTATAACAATTGGACCCTACATTTCATGCCGCTTGAAATGTCAAACGAAGCAACAAAAGTCGTCGTAAAAACAGAGGTTCTGCAACCCGGCCTTCAACCTGTTAACGTAAACTACCGGATGTTCCTGAATAACGGCGAATGGAAAGTCTACGATATTATGATTGAAGGCGTCAGTCTGGTGACTAATTACCGTTCAACCTTTAACGAAGAAATTCAAACCAAAGGCTCATTAAGCGCTGTTATTGATGGGCTGGCTAAACGTAATGCCGAAGCGCTTTCAGCAAAAGATTCCTAATGACAGAATTTAACCACAAACTAAAAAACTTCGTTCATACGTTGGCGCTTTTTCTATGCATGGGCGTCATTTTGTCATTGGTCGGTTTTATTTTGGCAGGGGTCGACGGCATTTTATGGGCGGCGTTTTTAGGTGTCCTGATACTGGTCATCAGCCCGAACATATCGCCGGCGTTCATTTTTTCCATGTACGGGGGCAGATTGCTATCGGCAGGTAATGCGCCGGGCCTTTACCAGATTACACAAGAGCTGTCCGCTCGCGCCGACTTACCGAAACCACCCGAGCTTTACTACTTGCCCAGTCGGCTTATGAATGCGTTCTCCGTGGGCACGTCGAAAAATTCGGCAATCGGTCTTAGCGATGCGTTGCTGAATACGCTGACTACGCGGGAAGTTATGGCGGTACTGGCGCATGAAATCAGTCATATCCAACATCATGATGTGCGTGTAATGACTTATGCCGATGTCCTGAACCGGATCACAAACACTTTGTCTTTAACTGGTTTTTTGTTAACTTTTTTAAATTTGCCGTTATATTTTCTGGGCTTGGTTACGATTTCCTGGCTTGCCTTAGGCGTATTGATTGTGGCCCCTACAATTATGAGTTTCCTGCAACTTTCATTATCCCGGATGAAAGAGTTTAATGCCGACCGCCAAGCCGTCCTGTTAACCGGCGATCCTGAAGGTTTGGCAATGGCATTAGCCAAACTGGACGTTTATGAATCTTCAATTCTCGACATTCTATTTGGACGAGGTCATAAAGGATCGATTCCGTCAGTCCTGAGAACGCACCCGAGTACCGAAGAAAGAATAAAACAGCTGCTAAGTTTAAAAGAATCCTCGATACAAACTCTGAAACATTCAAATCATGACAGATTTGACATACCTGTCCATTATCAGGAATCGATTAGAAATCCCCGTCGGCATTTGGGCGGGTTTTGGTATTGACGGATATCATTCAAATTACATAATGTGAAAGGCCTTTCTTCAGCGATAAAAATATGCTGAGGCCTGAAATACCCGGCTGACCTGATCAAGTCAGGGGACCACCAACTGCCACAGACCTAACAGACGAATATAAAAAACCGTAATTTAATCAATCGGTTTTATCTTCAAACTCTTTCTTAATCTTGGTAAATTGCAATAACTGGGCTTCAACCTGAGCGTTAAACGATTCCGGCTGATAACTGCCCTGCTCGTTGACAGTTCCTGCCTCCATTCCGGTCAGCAACTCAAGCGCGTCATCAACGGTTGTTACGGCATAGATGCTGAACTGGCCTGACTGGGCGGCGTGCACCACATCCCAACGCAACATCAAATGTTTAATATTGGTGGCGGGAATGATCACGCCCTGAGTGCCGGTTAAACCTTTTTGAGCGCAAATATCGAAAAAGCCTTCAATTTTTTCATTAACCCCGCCTATCGGCTGCACATTGCCCAGCTGATTGACTGAGCCGGTGATAGCCAAATCCTGCCGTAACGGCACCTGGGCAAGCGACGATAAAATAACGCAAAGCTCGGCCAGGGAGGCGCTGTCACCCTCGACATGGCCATAGGATTGCTCAAACACCAAACTGGCCGCTACCGAGAATGACGTTTTTCGGGAATAGCGGGCGCCAATAAAACTCGATAATATCAATACGCCTTTTGAATGAATGGCTCCGCCTAATTTGGTTTCACGTTCAATATCCATGACTTTTCCGCTGCCTAAACGAGTCGTTGCGGTAATCCGGGAAGGCTGGCCAAAACTAAATTCGCCCAACTGCAATACCGAAAGACCGTTGACCTGGCCGACAACCTTTCCTTCAGTATCGATTAACACCGTGCCTCGCTCGATATTCTCATACAACTTTTCCCTGAGTTTATCCAGCCGGTGCGTTTTATGATCAATGGCTTGCTGCACATCGCTGTTGGCAATTTGCTCGTGTCCGTTGTTTTCCGCCCAATAGTCCGATTCTGTTAGCAAGTCCTTGATACTACGCAGATGAGTCAGCAGTTTTTCCGCATCGCCGATCATTCTGGAGCTGTGTTCTATAACCCTGGCGACTGCGTTTTGGCTTAGCGGACGCAATTTTTCTCGGCGGGCAATAGTCGCCAGCAAGCGCGCGTAGTCATGATCGTTGTCTTTCCTGGAAACCGATTCATCAAAATCGGCTGCGATTTTAAACAAATCGTGAAACTCCGGGTCATATTCGCTCAGCAAATAATAAATCAGCGGCTCGCCCATCAAAATTAATTTTAAATTAAGCGGTATGGGTTCCGGCTCCAGCGAGGTGGTGCTAACCAGACTGAGTGCCCGTTCCAGCGATTCAATGCGGATGTCACCGGACTGTAAGGTCCTTTTAAGGGTATCCCAGGCGTAAGGTTGAGACAGCAGTTTTCGGGCATCGATAATCAAGTAACCGCCGTTGGCTTTATGCAATGCGCCGGGTTTGACCATGGTGAAATCGGTGACGAGCGACCCCATATAAGCCTGATGATCGATACGGCCAACGAGATTACTGTAATTCGGATGATCTTCATAAATGACAGGAGCCGATTTCTTGTCGCTAAAGTCCACCATCAGGTTCACGGAATAACGTTTAAGCGGATTGGATTCCTGCGCTAACTCCATAAACGGAAACATCTTTTCGCTGCGAGGAAGAAAATCCAGCACATGCTCGATAATATCTTTTTGAGCATTGTTCAGATAGCTCAGGACAGCTTCCTGCTTGGCGTATTTTTCGATCAGATCATCTATGGAATGATTAACGGCTTGCTCCGCAACTTCGCGGTTAAGCGCTTGCAATTTGCGCTTGGTTTCCTTACGCCAGATGGGGAAGTTTTTCAACAACTTTGCCAAGCGTTCCTGCAAATCGAAAATGGTTTTCTGGATTTCATGCTGTTTGTCTTTATCAAACTTATTAAACTGCTCGGGGCTGATAGTTTCGTTATTTTCATCTGCCGGGGAGAATGCGTAACCGGTCGCAGTTTCCGTAAGAAGAATATGAGCGTTAGCGGCATCTTCACGTAACCGGCTGAGTTCGTTTATTTCCCGTTGACGCGATTCGCTTTCAAGTTCACCTGCCCTGGATCGGTATTCGTCACCGTCAAACGCCGCCGGTATGGCTATGCTCAGCTCGTCAATCAGCTGCGCCATATCATGCTTGAAAACCTTGCCTTGTCCCGGTATGAATTTAATGGCTTTCGGTTTGGCCGGCTGACTGAAATTGTTTACATAACACCAGTCCGAAGGAATGTCTTGCCGACTGGCTTCGTGTTCGACCAATTGCCTGACGGTCGTCAGTTTGCCGGTGCCGGAAGGCGCCATTGCGAAGATGTTGTATCCGTTTTTATGCATGCGGATACCCAATTTGACGGCATCTACGGCGCGTTGCTGCCCTACAGTAATATCAATATCCTCAAGTTCGTCGGTAGAGCTGAATTTTAACTGTTCAACATTGCATGGCTTATAGAGCTGAGAAGGGACCAACGGTGTATTTTTCATGAGCTATATACTCTCAGTTTATTAATGTGGCAGCGTTAAATATACGCCACCTATCCTTGATGTAAAAAACCATGCCCTATAATAATTGATTATGATTAATTTTGAATTATTTTAAATATGGCACTTAAAAAAACATTAATGCAGAGCAATTTAAAAATTGATGTACATCTAAGTATTTACACTAATTCTTTTATCAATTTTTTTTTGTTTCAATGTCCACAGTTAAATTTTTTCTATACCTGATTAATAAAACCTTAGACCAATCTAGCAACTGAGCTATAAGTGAAGTGAAAAATGAGTAGACCTGCCAACAGCTCTGATTCAAGCACAACAGCGTCTTTTACGCCTATAAATCTCCCGGATTGTTACACAAAAATTGCTGAACTTGCTTTCTACAAGGCAGAAAGCAGGGGTTTTGAACCTGGTCATGAATTTGATGACTGGGTCGAGGCAGAACGAGAATATAAAGAAATAGTTGCTAAAACAATCCCTCACTAGACCCTCATTAAGTTAAAGATGTTAAATATATTTTTATACGACCGGAGATACTATGGCTACTTAATAAACTATGCAAAATAAACAGCGTTAACTATTTTATTAATAGCTAACATTTACCGAAAATAAAAATTAAGTAACATACTCATTACTTAATTGAAACAAATCTATTCTTTGGGATTCTAATTATGTCTACACAAACAAATACCGGTACAGTTAAATGGTTTAATGCAAGCAAAGGCTTTGGTTTCATCGAACAAGAAAAAGGTCCTGATGTTTTCGTACATTACAGCAATATTACCAGCACAGGGTTTAAGTCATTATCCGATGGACAAAAAGTAAAATTCAATGTAACGCAGGGAAAAAAAGGTCCGCAAGCTGAAGATCTAATTATTCTCTGATGCTGCAAAAAGCAGATAAGTCATTCTCGTATTTAGCCTCAATAAGGTAACTGATATGCAAATCCCATTACAAATTACTTTCCGTGGGATCCCTCATTCTGATGCTGTAGAGGCTAAAATCCGTGACAAAGCAAGTAAACTGGATAAGTTTCATTCACATATCATGAGTTGCAGGGTTGCGGTGGAGGCCGAGCACCAACGCCATCATCAAGGTAATCAATACCATATTCGTATTGATATCACAACGCCGCATAAAGAGTTGGTTACCAGCCGGGAGCATCACGATAAACAAGCTCATGAAGATATTTATGTAGCTATACGTGATGCCTTTAACGCAGCGGCAAGGCAACTGGAAGACTATGCACGAATTCAGCAAGGTAAAGTTAAAACCCATAACTTGCAAAGCACCGGAACGATAATCCGTATATTGCCGGAAAAAAATCACGGCTTTATTGAGGCTGAAGACGGGCATGAAATTTATTTCCACCGAAACAGTGTGACAGGAAGTGGATTTGATGCGCTACTTGTTGGCGATAAAATTCGTTATATTGAAGAAATTGAAGATCTAGGCCCACAAGCCAGTATTGTTTATCCCTAAAATAGATACTGGCCTTTAATACCCGACATTTTAATTGTCAATATGCTGGAGATAACCCCGGCATGACTTGATTTTATTTTATATCTTTAAAATCATGTCGGGTTTTTTCAATTTTAACTCGATATGTTTCGGCATCGCCATAATCAATAAATTTCTGATAACGGCTGTGTAAACTTTTAATACGTTTAGCATGTTTTATTGGGCACCAAAACTGCTCTGTGCGACCGGCTATTTCTTGAAAATAACCAAACAGTCCATTGGCATAACTACAATAAAAGCAATTTATTTTTTCTATAATATTAAGATAATTTAGATATTGCCTGTCGAAAACAACATAATCCTGCCGTTTTACTTTAGGAATACCGTAAATAGGAAAACATATTTCCTGATATAAGCTGATAGTTATATCCATTAATACTATAGGTACAATACATATCCATATAAAAGGTACGCTGAGTATATGTTTTATTTTTGCATCAGATATATAGCTAAATAATTGTTTGACATGCCGCTTATGCCTAGCAATAACTTTTTCTTCAAAATAAATACGTCTTTTAGAAATTTCATAGGAAAACTCTTCCTGTTGCTTTTGCAACTCATCGACCAATTCATCTTCCAGGTTTTTTATTTTATCCAGTAATATTTCAATTTGTGTTGGCATAGTTAATTCCGGCTCAAAGAAGAAGTGGCGTGTAAGATTAAATAATATATAAAAAATCAGCCAATTAGCGCTGATATTTAACCATATTCCTGACCATAAGAATTATTAATTTCACTATCCGCTAATGCATAAGCATAGGCTCAATTTAATGCCAAATATCTACCCGATTGCTAGTAACAATATTTTCTCTGTAATTCTTGATACTGATAAATACAATACTTTCAATTACTTAAAAAAGAGCATTTAAAACCCAAGTATCAGTAAATAAATTAATACCCATCAAAATCACCAGTACCCTTCCTATACTTTCTTCCTGGATAATTGCATGTTCAATTTGTATTGACCACCAGAAACCATACGACTTGATTGTGTAGGAGCGGCCGCGTTTATTATAAAAACCAAAATATGCTAAAATGCCTGTTGTTGATAAAGTCCCTCGCCCGACATATCCATCCCGGCGGATAGTAATCTGATTGCTACCCTGCTACAGCTTCCGCCTTAAGAACAATTTCTTCGGAGTTTTTTATGATTATTCTCGGTATTAATGATGGTTGCCATCATAATTCCGCCGCTTCAATTTTAGTTGATGGCAAATTGGTTGCGTCTGTCGAGCTGGAACGTATTTCCAGGATTAAAAATGACGGCTCGTTTCCCCATGCTGCAATTGATGAAGCTTTAGCCATTGCGGGGTTGACGGCTGAAGATATTGATATAGTCGCCAAAGCTAATTTATCGCGCTGGCAACAAATCCCTTACCTTAATCGTTATTATCAGCATATAGCCAAGGCGGGAAAAACCGATACTCTAATCAGAAATTTTTTCTGGAAAAAACAATTTGAGCGTTATCGTCGCGTACTGCATCGACGCAAGCAACCCTTGGGCATTCTGGCGCAAAAGCCTTATCAAACGGTTGAACATCATTTGGCTCATGCGGCTTCTGCTTATTATGCCTCGCCTTTTGGCAATGAACGTGTAGGAGTGATTACCCTGGACGGCGTTGGAGATTTTTCCTGGGGCTCCGTTTGGATAGGCGAACACGGAAAACTACAGCATGTAGACCATCTACATCAGGTCAACAGTATAGGTTTATTGTACTCCGCGATTACTATTTACCTGGGCTTTAAGGCCAACAGGCATGAAGGCAAAGTATTAGGTCTGGCCGCTTTCGGTAATCCTGAGCCATTGTTATCGCGTCTACTTGCTCATACCAATAGTGAAAATTGGGATGATCTTTTTAATCCTGAATTAGTACGGGTTGCTTTAAAATTCGGAGCGAGTCTCGGGCAATCGGTTATCCGGGAATTGTGTGCCGATCTGTCCCGCGAAGATATAGCAGCCGGAATCCAGGCCTATACTGAAAAATTGATTTGCAAGTGGGTACAAGATCGGGTCAAAGAATTAAAGGTCACTAAATTAGCTTTGGCCGGCGGCGTATTTTCGAATGTAAAATTAAATCAGCTTATTTTGGCATTACCGGAAATTGAAACTATTTATGTACACCCGAATATGGGTGACGGCGGCTTGGCAACCGGTGCCGCATTTGAAGTTTATTCACGCTTAAATCACGGCTTGGAACCGCAGTTTAATCAGCAGGTTTATCTGGGCACCGAAATTAACCGCGACACTGCGTTAGCCGCGCTTGAAAAACAGGGAATCACTTACGAAGAACCCGAAAACCTTGCGTTAACCGTTGCAAGGTTATTGGCTGACAGCAAAGTTATTGCGCGTGCAGACGGCAAAATGGAATACGGCCCTCGCGCCTTGGGTAACCGCACCGTGATGGCGGCTTGTAATGACCCGACCATTAACGATTGGTTGAATAAAAAGTTCGACCGCACCGAATTTATGCCTTTTGCCCCGGTTATTCTTCAGGAACATGCGAAAGAATATTTTCCGGAATGGAAGGAAAATCATATTACCGCGCGTTTTATGACGTTGACCTACACTGTTTCCGATATAGCAAAAAGAAACATTCCCGCCGCCGTGCATATCGATAATACTGCACGTCCCCAAGTGCTACGCAGAGAAGATAACCCGGACTATTACGATATTATTAAAGAATATTATGACGTTACCGGCGTACCCAGCGTCATTAACACCAGTTTTAATATGCACGAAGAGCCTATTGTTCGTACTGCCGACGAGGCTATTCGGGCCTTTCAGGCTGCCGATCTGGATGCGTTGGTTTTAGGGCCTTTTTTAATTAGAAAAGTAAGCGCGGTTCAGTAAAAGGCAGTTAAAAAGCTTTATTCACCACGAACGACTGCATGGATGCAGGAGGTAGAGCAATGCAGGAGCAATTGCCGAGACACGAAGCTTATATTTTTCTTCGTGTTTTCGCGGTGTTCTTTTATACGATAATTTCCCGCAACACCGATGTGGCGTAGCTACCAGCCGGTAATGTAAAACAAAGCTCCAACATCCCGTCATCAATAAACCGCCATTGTAAATCCTGCACATTTATCCTTAATGCGCGTCTGTCCCGGTCAACGCCACTCGCGATCAAGCCCTGAGCCAGTTGCCGATACTCGTCGATAACAGTTTGCTCAATAGCGAGCGCATCCGCTGACACATCGGCATCTCCCCTACCCCACAATACGCCGGTAGGATGAATTTCTCTGGCGGCCAATCGCCGGATAATTTCATCGTCCGGCTGATCCGACTGAAAACAGCTGTGCGACAGGTCGAATTGATAGGTATCGCCTGCAATCGGCTGATTCCAGTTATTATGCATTACCCGATAAGCCAAAATCCGGTTGAACAGATAAGACCTGACCGCCGACAAATAAATGCTGCGTTGCTCCCGGCCCACTTTTGCTCCCTCAAACATTGCCAAAGCCTTGCTGACATTTTGCCCCTCATTACCAAAGCGTTGCGAGCCGAAATAATTGGCGATGCCGTTGGCTTTAATCAGTTCCAATTGTTGGACGGTTTTTACTTGGTCTCCCTGCCAATCACGGATAACTAATATAAAGCTGTTGCCGGACAACACGCCGCGCTTGAGTTTTCTGGCATGACGAACGGCGTGCAGGACTTTCATGCTGTCCGATTCAAACTCCGTCCAGTCTGGATCGGCTTTACCGGGCAACCAAACACTGAACCATTGAGTCGTAACCGCGTACCGGTCTTTCAGCCCTGCGTAACTGACATCGCGTTGCCTGACATTGGCAAACCTGGACAATTGCCTGGCCACATATTCGGTATTTTCGCCTTTTTTTTCTATCTGCAAAAAGGCATGTTCGCCGGCCCCTGACGGTTCAAAGGACAGGTTTTCCTTCACGATAAAGTCTTCGGGTAAAGTGCGGATTTTGCCGGAGCCGGATGGCCCACCATAAACATAAGGCCAAACAGGGATTTCAATATTTTGCATAAACTTAAGTTGCAGTTATTAATTTGGATGAGGTGGGAGCGGCTTTAGCCGCGTTCTTCGTTCTCGCGCGGCTAAAGCGCCGCTCCCACAAGGTTAGACACATCTTCAAGCCTACTTCACCAACTCCATCAACTTGCCGTAGCTGTCCACCACATCATATTTAACTTGCCCGGAAGTGATTTTGTTAAAGAATTTCTTCGCACATTTGATCTTACATTGCTCTATTTCTCTTAATTCCATCGCTGACATCGAGCCTTTGGTTTCGGCGATAAAGTAGATATGTTTTACCTCGCCCTTTTTGAATGAAATAGCCCAGTCCGGGTTGTAGTCACCTACAGGGGTTGGGATGAAAAAGCCCCGCGGCAGTTTGGCATAGACAACCACTTCTTTACTGGTATCCAGCTCTTTAACGAAATTGCGCTCAATATTAGAGTCGGTAAAAACGTAATCGTAAATATGGCGATAAGGTCTCGTTAATGTCGGTATCGAAACAGGCGGCCAGCGCGTTGCTGTCGACGAACAACACGGTAAGACCTGCGATGTTTTCCTGGGTGATCGGCAGCGTTAAATCCACGCCCCAATCCAGCAGCACCTGGAACAGCAAGTCTTCGGCAGTGCGGCCTTCGCGGATATTATCGACCTGGTCGGCAAGATCGCCTTGCTGCACCGCGTCGGGCGTGTAGTAAACGTCCTTCATGTTGGAGCTGTCTATTTTCAGTACGCGGAAGCCGATGTCGATAGTGGGTGTGGAAGAGGCTGTGGGAGAGGCTTTAGCCTCGACTAGCTCTTCTTTCTCTGCTCCAGTCGAGGCTAAAGCCTCTCCCACCTGCTTGATTTTTTGCCCGGCGCGACGAATGCGTTCTTTGCCGATTTCGGCAATGGTCTTATAGCCTGCTTTGTAAGCTTCGCTTTTTTCGTCGCAGGCTTCGGGCAATTGCACCATAATGAATTTGCGCTTGCCGTTGTCTTCGGCGTTGAGCTGCATCACTGCGTGTGCGGTAGTGGCGGAGCCGGAGAAGAAGTCGAGAATTAAAGCATCTTTATCAGTAGAAATTTGCATAACCCGCTGAATAAGACGAGTTGGCTTGGGCGTATCGAAAGGACGACCTCCGTCAAAAAGTTCTTTTATTTCAGAATTGGCGTTTCGGGTACTTCCAGCAAATTCGTAAGGCCACCATGTTTGATTTACAACCCCTTCTTTTGCTTCTGATAAAAATTTCTTTTCCATTGGAAAAGTTGATGCACCAGATTTTCCCCACCAAATACGGTTTTCAGCAACCAGTTTATCGAGAACATCTCTTGGACGCCGCCAGCAAGTGCCGTTTGGTGGTAATACATCCTGTCCCGCTAAATTCCTGAGCGGGTAATAATCACGCTCTCGATATTCGCTTCGAGTTAGAGGTGTTGCTAACCAAGGCCCTCTTGAATCATTATCAGGATTTTTATAATTCGAAATTTGTTTGTCACTTCTTACTAATAAATTTGGTCGAAAACTCCCAGATTTTGTAAAAGCAACAATATGATTATGTGTTTCAGCAACAGAAAATGAGTCATTTCCAGGGGTATCTTTAGATTGCCAAACGAAATTAGCTAATAAATTGGCTTCCCCAAAAACCTCATCACACAGCCGCTTAAGATTCGCCTGCTCATTATCATCAATCGAAATAAAAATAACCCCATCGTCCCGCAACAGGTTCCGCGCCAGCTTTAAACGCGGATACATCATGCTCAGCCAATCGGAATGGAAGCGGCCATTGGTTTCGGTGTTGGCGACCATGCGCTGTCCGGCTTCGTCTTTCTGGTTGGAACGCTGGAAATAACTTTGGGTGTCTTCACTAAAATCGTCGTCGTAGATGAATTCCTTGCCGGTGTTGTACGGCGGGTCGATGTAGATCATCTTGACTTTGCCCAGATAGGTTTCCTGTAACAGTTTCAGCGCATCCAGATTATCGCCTTCGATAAACAGGTTTTGCGTCGTATCGAAATCGACGCTTTCTTCCCGGCAAGGCCGCAAGGTTTTGGCAATCGGCGCGTTAGCGGTCAACAAGGCTTCGCGCTTGCCCGGCCAGTTCAGTTGATAACGCTCTTGCGGCCCTTCAACAACAGATGTGGAAAGCTCTTGCCGCAGTTGGTCGAAGTCGATGGATTTCTTCAAGGTTCCGTCGGATTCACGGGCCTCGGTCACACAGTTGGGGAACAGTTCGGCCAGTTTGGCAATATTGGCTTGCGTGAAATCGGAGCTGTGCAGGTTCAGTTTTTGCATGTTTTAGGTCGTAACTATTTTGTGGGAGAGGCTTTAGCCTCGATTTTAACACATCAATATTTTGTGCATGGGTTGTCGTCGTGGCTGAAGCCACTCCCACAACTTCTTCCACAAACTCACCCGCTTCACAACCACACCGCATCCCACAAAGGATAGTCGCCTATCTTATCGACTAATCCCGCTCTTAATGGATTTGCCACTATATAACGGGCAATCTGTTGTAAATCTTCTTCTTTTCTTAATGCGCGGTCATGATAGCCCTCTTGCCACAAGGATTGGTGTAAATGTATCGCACCGCATTCTCGACGATTTTTTTGTATCAGGTAGGATGAAGAGCCTTTAACATGCTTCATGACCTCTGCCAAAGTGTTATCGTTTTGCAAGGTGAATAACCAATGCAAGTGATCCGGCATCAACACAAACGCCAGACTATGGACATTTCCTTGTTGGTGCTGATGACGCAAAGCTTGTACAACGATTCTACCCAAGCAAAAGTCAGCAAACACCCTTTGCCTTTGATAAGTGACTGTTGTGGCTAAATAGGTCTGATTATGTTGGGAATATCTGCCCTTTCTTAAATCTTTGCTATGAGGCGATTGTCCATAAATCATAAAATTCAGCAGAATGAATAACCATGTATATAAAATTGCTTTCTTGTGGGAGCGGCTTTAGCCGCGATTATCGCGGCTAAAGCCGCTCCCACAACACCCATTTTTTAATTATCGTTTCTCAATGCCTGAAAATCGTTGTTAATTTCAGTGTCTGACCGCTGACCGACGGGCAAGCTTTGTATAAATTCAAGTGCTTCGTCGTTTTGGTTATCCTTGGCGATCACATCCGGTTTCGTTTCAAGGAATTCGACAAAATGTAATACTTCAATGGCCTTAGCCATAGGCATGCTTTTAACGTGTTGATAGATGGTTTGGGCGATATTCATAGTTACTTACCTCTGGCTACCTATTGATTCATTGTTCATTGCCGCCATGCCTTAGCGCGTATAGATTCCTGACTGATGTCGTCACGGTTTTCCCAAATGCCCGCACAGTTAAAAAAATCAGCTTCTGACGTTGATTCACTAGCTGATATTTCTGTTACGCCAGGGCTGGCTTCATCTAACAAAATAACTTTAATTTTCTTACCGTTCCATGATTGTTGATTGCTGGGTAAGGTAATCACTCCGTTATGGACGGTCGTTTGAAACTCAACTGCGTTCATTTTTTTGCCTTTATTCGTTGGTGATTAATGACGTTACGTGTACTTTACACAAAATCAGCTTGATTTACATGAGATTCGCTAATTCAAGCTTCAGTTGGCGCAATTGTGCATTGAGTTCCACTTTGCGGTTGAATTGCTTTTCTTTATTGAGGCGGGCTTCCATTTTGCGGCATTCTTTTTGTTTAATGCAAATCTGTCCCAGCCGCTCCACTTGGGCTTTGAGAGTTTCCCCCGCTCGCGACGGCAGCGGCAGGAGCCGTCTTAACATTTGTTCGTAAAGCCCGGCCAACTCCAGTGCAATCGGCAACTCGGAGCGCTCTATATCGCTGGGTTGCCAGTCGGTTTCGAAGTAGCCGTCGACTACCCATTTTCCAGTGTCGGCCTCGTTGGGCCGTTTGTAGGCAGCCTTTGTTTTAATGCGGCCTTCAAAAGTGAGCTGGTAAAAAATCGGAATAGACCTGCATGTTGCGTCCGTCTTCTGTGATGCAGTTAAACAACCGACAAACATTGGAGATAGGCTGACTTTGACCTTTGCAGACGTTACGCACTAAGTCCAGCAGGCGTTTGACTTCGGTGTGATCGGTAATCACCGTCGCCATTTTGGCCGATATAAACCAAGCAATGCAGCAATCTTTAGCTTTGAGTTTGGCTTGACAGTTTGCTTCAGGTTATCACCGAGCAGGTGATTTATGTTGGCGATGATTTCCATGCTTTCATTGGGCTGGTGAACTGCTGTTGATATTTTTCTTGTCCTCAAGATTGAATAATCTGAAAGCTTAGAAATCACGAAAAACATCAACTTGAATGCTTAAGAAAAAAGCATAGACTGAGAGAGATTATTTTTCGATCAGGACAATCGCCTGTACCGCAATCCCTTCTTTACGTCCCTCAAAACCCAGCTTTTCGGTGGTGGTCGCTTTAACATTGACGCAGTCGATCTCCACATGCAGATCATCGGCAATATTGCGGCACATGGCGGCGGTATGAGGCGACATTTTCGGCGCTTGGGCTATGATGGTAATATCCGCATTGACCAGCTTGTAACCTTTTTCCTGCACAATTTTGTAAACATGGCGCAATAAAACACGGCTGTCGGCGCCTTTAAATTCGGGATCGGTATCGGGAAAATGCTTGCCTATATCGCCCAAGGCTGCCGCGCCTAATATCGCGTCACACAACGCATGCAAAACTACGTCGCCGTCGGAATGCGCTTCCAGACCTTGTTCGTAATCTATTTTTACGCCGCCTAGTATTACATCGCCGCCATCTTTGAAACGGTGTACATCGTAACCTTGCCCTACTCTAATCATTGTTGCTCCATATAAAATTGCGCCAGCGCCAGGTCTTCCGGACGGGTGATCTTGATATTGTCGGGACGGCCTTCGACGATTTTCGGCTGCAAGCCTTGTAATTCCAGAGCACTGGCATCGTCAGTAATCGCCGGATTGCCTTGAGACTGTTCCAGTGCGGTTTTTAGCATACCGTAACGAAACATCTGCGGCGTCAATGCCCGCCAGATATGGCTTCTATCCAGCGTTCCGATGATGCTATTGCCTTGTACCTGTTTTAAGGTATCCGGCGAAGCCAAAGCCAGAATTCCACCTACATCATCGTCAACCAGCAAGTCGATCAGGTAATGAATGTCGGCCGCTGTAATACAGGGCCTAGCTGCATCATGCACCAATATCCAGTCATCATCGGAGGCTTGCTCCCTGATGGTCTTTAACCCGGAAAGCACGGAATCCGCCCGCTCTTTTCCGCCCGGAGCGGTAATGATATTTTTATGTTGTGATATTGCCAGATCGGGCCAGTAGGGATCTTCTTCGGAAACCGCAACGGCAATCGCAGTAAAAACATCAGCCTGCAACAAGCGTAACAGCGTGTGTTCGATAACCGTTTTACCGGCAAGTTCCAAATATTGTTTGGGCCGATCGGCCTGCATGCGTTTGCCGACACCGGCAGCCGGGACGATAGCCCAGAATTTTATTGAATGGGTCATTAGTCAAAAAAGCTAAAGACAAAGGGCGAAAGGCAAAAGATGAAAAACGCCACCTTTTGCCTTTCGTCCTTCGCCTAATTACTCAAGCACATGAAAAAACGTTTCATCTTCCTTAATCATCCCTAATTCGTCCCGAGCCCGTTCCTCAATCGCTTCCTGTCCTTTACGCAAATCCAGCACTTCAGCGTAAAGCGCTTCGTTACGCTCTCTTTTTTCTTCAGCTTGTTTTTTCAGATCATCAAGACGCAGTTGATAGGCATCGATCTCTGCAATACTGCCGTCGCCAATCCATATCCGGTATTGGAAATGGATAATTAACAGAATAATAAGGGCAATAAGGATTTTCATGGACTTAGGATCAAAAGCTAAGGCTCAAGACTTTCACCTTGAGCCTTAGTTTAATTTTTATAGCATTTTAAACGCGCTACGACCTGCATAAACCGCCAAATCGCCTAATTCTTCTTCAATTTTCATCAGACGGTTGTATTTGGCGACGCGGTCAGAACGGCTTAAAGAACCGGTCTTGATTTGTCCTGTGCCTGTCGCTACGGCTAAATCAGCAATGGTAGTGTCTTCAGTCTCGCCTGAACGATGCGACACAACCGCTGTATAACCTGCCGCGTGCGCAGTATTAATCGCTTCTAGGGTTTCGGTCAAGGTACCGATTTGGTTTACTTTAATCAGGATTGAGTTAGCAATGCCTTTTTCAATACCTTCTTTTAAAGTAGCGGGGTTGGTCACGAATAAATCGTCGCCGACCAATTGGATTTTGCTGCCCAATTTTTCGGTTTGATCTTTCCAGCCGGTCCAGTCGTTTTGATCCAAGCCGTCTTCGATAGAAATAATCGGGTATTTATTGACCCATTCAACAAAGAAATCATTCATTTCAACTGAATTGAAGCTTCTGCCTTCTGCCGATAACTCATAACGGCCGTCTTTATAGTATTCGGAGCTGGCTGCGTCCATACCTAAGAAAATATCGACGCCGGCTTTGTAACCCGCTTTTTCGATCGCTTCTAAAATGACTTCGATAGCTTCTTCGTTGGAAGACAAGTTAGGTGCAAAACCGCCTTCGTCACCCACAGTCGTTGCCAAGCCTCTGCCTTTTAAAACTTTCGCCAAGTTATGGAAAACTTCCGCGCCGTAACGGATTGCTTCACGGAAAGTCGGTGCGCCAACAGGCAAAATCATGAACTCTTGCAGGTCAACGCTGTTATCGGCATGTGAGCCGCCGTTGATGATGTTCATCATCGGTACCGGCATAACGAATTTGCCGCTGGTGTTCAGGTGACGATATAAAGGTACGCCCGCTTCTTTAGCTGCTGCATGAGCCGCAGCCAAAGATACCGCCAAAATAGCGTTAGCGCCTAAACGGCCTTTGTTTTCAGTACCGTCCAGTGCGATCATTTTTTTGTCGATACCTTCTTGGTCGGCAACGTCCATGCCGACAATCGCAGCGCGAAGTTCTGTATTAACATTGTTAACCGCTGTTAATACGCCTTTGCCTAAATAACGACCTTTATCGTTGTCGCGCAATTCTATCGCTTCGCGTTCACCGGTCGATGCGCCGGATGGCACCATAGCGCTGCCGGTCACGCCTGATGCTAAAATCACGTCCGCTTCCAGAGTCGGGTTGCCGCGTGAATCTAAAATTTCTCTTGCACGAATATCTACTATTGCAGTCATTATTTTTCCTTATTTAGAGAGTTGTTTCGATCAGGCTGGTCGCTTTTACAGCCTGATCGATAGTTAATAAAATTTCCAGTAATTCTTTCATTCTATGTAAGGGCCAGGAGTTAGGGCCGTCACTTTTTGCTTCCGCAGGGTTCGGATGGGTTTCCATAAACAGTCCGGCAATGCCGGCTGCAACGGCGGCTCTGGCTAATACGGGTACGAATTCGCGTTGTCCGCCCGATACTGTGCCTTGCCCGCCGGGCAGTTGCACCGAGTGCGTTGCGTCAAAAACGACCGGACAACCGGTGTCGCGCATGACCGCCAATGAGCGCATGTCGGAAACCAGGTTGTTGTAACCGAACGATACGCCGCGCTCGCAGACCATAATTTGCTCGTTTCCGGTTGCCTTGGCTTTATTGGCGACATGCACCATATCCCAAGGCGCCAGGAACTGGCCTTTTTTGATATTGACAGGGATGCCATAAGAAGCAACCTGCTGAATAAAATTGGTTTGCCGACACAAAAACGCAGGCGTTTGCATGACATCAACCACTGCTGCGACTTCGGCTAATGGCGTATCTTCATGCACATCAGTCAACACCGGTACGCCGATTTGTTGTTTGACTTTTTCCAGTATTTTAAGCCCCTGCTCTACGCCGGGACCGCGATAACTTTCGTGCGATGAGCGGTTGGCTTTATCGAACGACGACTTGTAGATAAAGGGGATATTTAATGCTGCTGTTAACTCTTTTAAGGTACCCGCAGTATCCAGCGCTAACTGTTCACTTTCAATAACACAAGGACCGGCTATCAAAAAAAACGGCTGATCCAGGCCTGCTTCAAATCCACATAATTTCATTTTACTGTTCCTTTTTTCGGCAATTGCTCCTGCATTGCTCTATCTCCTGCGTCCTTGCAGGCGATGTTCAAAAGCCGCAACTACAAATCCAGAAAACAACGGATGGCCTTTTCTGGGTGTTGAGGTAAATTCCGGATGAAACTGGCAAGCCAAAAACCAGGGATGGTCTGGTATTTCTATCACTTCAACCAAACGCCCATCAATAGACTTACCGGAAAAACGCATGCCGGACTGTTCCAGTTTTTCCAGATATTGGCTGTTAAATTCATAACGATGACGATGTCTTTCGGTAATGACATCTTTCTGATAAAGCCGAAAAGCCAGCGATTCGGATTGTAACCGGCAGTGTTGTCCGCCCAAGCGCATGGAGCCGCCTAAGTCGGAATTTTCGTCGCGGATTTCCAACTGGCCGCTGTCCGCCATCCATTCGGTGATTAAACCAATAACGGGATGCGGAGACTTGGGCAGGAATTCGGTGCTGTGCGCGCCTTCCAAACCGGCCACATCACGGGCAAATTCAATAACGGCAACCTGCATGCCCAGACAAATACCCAGATAAGGAATTTTATTTTCCCGCGCATATTTAACCGTGGCAATTTTGCCTTCCACGCCGCGTTCGCCAAAACCGCCCGGCACTAGAATCGCATCGACGCCTTTTAGCTTGGCAACACCTTCATCCTCTATTATTTCCGAGTCGATATAGACGATGTTAACCTTGGTGCGGGTACGAATACCGGCATGAATCAAGGCTTCATTCAACGATTTATAGGCATCGGAGTGATCAACATATTTGCCGACAATAGCGATAGTCGCTTCGTTGACCGAATTCTCCAACGCTTCAACAACAGCTTCCCATTCGGCCAAATCTGCCGGAGGCACATCCAGCCGCAGTTTGTTAACGACAATGTCATCCAGGCCTTGATCATGCAGTAACAATGGAATCTTGTAGATAGAACTGGCGTCAACCGCAGAAATAACCGCTTTTTCTTCGACATTGGTAAACAAGGCGATTTTGCGGCGCTCACTGTGCGGGATCGGTTGCTCGGATCGGCAAATTAAAATATCCGGCTGTATACCGATGCTCCGTAGTTCCTTAACCGAATGCTGGGTCGGTTTGGTTTTTATTTCACCGGCCGAACGAATATACGGCACCAGCGTCAAATGAATAAACAGCGACCGATCGGAACCCAGTTCGAAACGCATCTGCCGGATAGCTTCAAGGAAAGGCAGAGACTCAATATCACCTACCGTGCCGCCGACTTCAATCAACGCAACATCGACACCTTCGGCGCTTTCATAAACACGACGTTTAATTTCATCGGTAATATGCGGAATAACCTGAACCGTCGCGCCTAAATACTCACCTTTACGCTCTTTGCGCAAAACGCTTTCGTAGACCTGTCCCGTTGAAAAGCTGTTCTTTTTAGCCATAGTGGTTTTAAGAAACCGCTCATAATGGCCTAAGTCGAGATCGGTCTCGGTGCCGTCTTCAGTAACAAATACCTCTCCATGTTGAAAAGGGCTCATAGTGCCCGGATCGACATTGATATAAGGATCAAGCTTGGTCATAGTGACTTTGAGACCGCGAGACTCAAGAATAGCGGCAAGTGAAGATGCAGCAATGCCTTTGCCAAGAGACGAAACAACGCCTCCGGTAATGAAAATGTATTTTGTCATGTAGGAATCTTAGACTTCAGTGATAACTGATGAAGTTAGGTAAAACTAATGTATTTTAATCGACAATGCGTTTTTCGTCATTGTCTTTTGGGTTTAATTCTTAACTTTGCAGGACCAAGCTGATGCAGCCTTGTGTTTTCTCACTGTAAAATGCCGCGCTGATCCAAAGATCGCCGACGGCTGCGAGCGTATCATTCAGGTAAATCAACGGCATCACATCCCTTTCCCAAGGAGGAATGCCCGCTTCCTGAAACAGGTTTTTCAACGAATGATGCCCATCGCGCCCCGGCAAGCAGATTTTTTCACCGCCCCTGCGAAATTTTATTTCGACCTTAGCATGCTGCCACTGCTCACGACATATTCCCTTTGAAGAAAGCACATAAGACAATACCCGGTCTTGACCTATCTTTATCGACGATTGCCCCGGCCAAATAATGATTTGCGGTGATGATTGGGACTCGTCTGGCTTTCCTGCCTGACGCCCTTCGGGCAAATGCAAATCTGTTCCAGACATGGTCAGGCAATACAGCTTATCCCGATAACGACGAATGCTGTAGCCCTGCCCCGACAATATCGGATCACGATGCCCGGCTGCTGCAACCACTTGGCTTAGAATCCGTTCGACCTTAGCCTGTGAAGGCATTTTCAATCCCCTATGCCGAAACCAATGCCTGATAATAAGTTGCTGCGGATGGCTGCGATGCTCAGATAGCCGACTAATACATAAAGTCTTATCTACCGGATTAAAAACTGCGTCAAATAACTCATCGGCAACTTCATCAACCAGCACCTGGGCATCCGCACAATGCTTTGCCGAGCGCGCCACTGTTTTATCGATTGCCGACCAACGTTGTTTTAGCAACGGCACAACCGCATTACGCAGGAAATTGCGGTCGTAATCATTGCTCTGATTGCTGGGATCTTCAACCCAGCTCAATTGATGCGCATCGGCGTAATCGCTGATTGCCTGTTTGGGCGTATCCAGAAAAGGCCTGAGCATCACACCGGCTCCGAAAACGATACGTTCCGGCATTCCTGAAAGCCCGCGCAGGCCGCTGCCGCGAAACAGTTGCAACAACACCGTTTCCAGCTGATCTTCCCTGTGTTGGGCAAGCAGCAACGCATCATTGGTTTTAATTAACGATTTTAAGGCCGCGTACCGGGCATTTCTGGCGGCTTCTTCAGGGCTTTCTCCCGGCGTGGCCTTAGCATTAACCCGAAGAGTTAAAAACTCGATGCCCAATTCTCTAGCCGTTTTTTCACAATGCTTGGCCCAAAATTCAGCCTCTGCCTGCAAACCGTGGTGTATGTAGACAGCAGTAAGTTTATCTTTGAGTTGGGTTATTGAAGCGCAACAATGCAGCAAAACATGAGAATCCACGCCGCCGCTGTAGGCGACATAGAACTTTTGTCGCTCGATCCCGAGATCGGAATCCTGCTTGAGAATGCTGTTCACGTAGAGGCGCATGCGATGCGCCCCGTCCTTATCCGCTTCTATGCTACGTGAACATTCCACCCTGAACCGGCGTTTACTTTCCGCCTTCCTCGGCAAAAACCCCAAAATCCATAATCCGTTGGTAGCGTCTCTCCATTAACTTATCAACAGGTTGCCGCATCAAGTCGTTCATATGACGAACCAAAGCGTCCTTTAAGTTGAAAGCAATGGCTTTAAAATCTCTATGCCCGCCGCCTAAAGGCTCCCTGACGACTTCATCCAGGAATCCCTGTTCGCGGATACGGTCCGAAGTAATCCCCATAGCCTCGGCTGCCAATTGCGATTTATCGGCGCTTTTCCACAGAATGGATGCGCAGCCTTCCGGGGAAATAACAGAATAAGTGCTGTATTCCAGCATGATTAAACGGTCGCCTACACCGATCGCCAATGCACCGCCGGAACCGCCTTCTCCGATAATAGTGCAGATAATCGGCGTTTTCAGTCTGGCCATCTCAAACAGGTTTCTGGCGATAGCTTCGCTCTGACCGCGTTCTTCCGCACCGATGCCCGGATAAGCTCCCGGTGTGTCAATCAGGCAAATAACCGGCATTTTGAAACGCTCAGCCATTTTCATCATGCGCAACGCTTTGCGATAGCCTTCAGGACGCGGCATACCGAAGTTGCGATAAATCTTTTCCTTGGTATCGCGCCCCTTTTGGTGACCGATCACCATAACCGGCTGCCCCTCAAGACGAGCCAAACCGCAAATCACCGCGGGATCATCGGCATAAGCCCGATCACCATGCAACTCATGGAAATCGGTAAAAATATGTTCCACATAATCCAGCGTATAAGGACGCCCAGGATGACGGGATAACTGGGAAATCTGCCAATCGGATAAATTAGTAAAAATCGACTCGGTCAGCGCCTGACTCCGATCTTCCAGTTGTTTAATCGCATCGGAAATATTAATGTTATTGTCAAACTCCACATTGCGGAGTTCTTCAATTTTCGCTTCTAGTTCAGCGATGGGTTGTTCGAAATCGAGAAATTTTAGGTCCATGTAGACGTGATCTGAAGAGTTGTTACAGTAATCAGTGATTTTATAGAAATTCAGCAATTTTTTCTAAATAAATTACCGACTCGAATTGACCTAAAAACCGCAGTTTATCTACAAAAGACAGGAAAGGCACGCAAGATCAGCATGTTGCGCTTAACTGGCTACTCCCCCGCTCCCTTTTCATGGCTGTTGCGTTCACTGCTATTAAGCAAGATCAAGATGAACTGAGTACAATTGCACCCAACTGCCCCCCACTAACAAACAGGATAAAAAAATGACTGAAAACCTACCAGCAACAAACAAAATTACCTACTGGCAACCGTCGGCAGGCGAAACAATTGCCGGCGTCATTCAAGGTAACGGCACTTTTAAAAACTCACTCTATGACGAGCAGAAAACCATGCTTTTACAGAATGATAACGGCTCGTTTGTGAGTGTTGCTCTAAATCGTTATTTGATACACAGCTTGAAACAACATAACGCCGCATTGGGGGATTTAGTCACAGTGACTTTTCACGGCAAAGAGCAGAAAAACAACGGGCGTTCTTTCAATCGATATACTTTGCGAGTTGATAAGATTACTGGCTCAGTATAAAAACACAAAAGGGGTTACTTTTTATCGGTAATGCAACCTGTCTCCTTTTCCGCGTCGTAAAGCGCAATACCAAATTACGCTCAGAATTTCAGCGAACAATGTAAAGGATGTTTTATTATCAACCGATAATAAAACCAATAAATCCTAATCAGTGGCTACTTTTCTCGAATTCTACCAAAGCTTGGATGTTGACCCTTTAAAGCGGGGCAAGCAATTTGAACACTTTACTAAATGGTTTCTCAAAAATGATCCCGAATGGTCAACGCAGGTTGATCAAATATGGCTATGGGAAGAATACCCCAAGCGCTGGGGTATCGATTGCGGTGTCGATCTTGTTTTTCAGCATAAGAATGGCGAAACGTGGGCAGTACAGACTAAGTGCTACTCACATAAACAGGACATCACCAAACAAGATGTAGACAAATTCCTCAGCGAGTCCAACCGCACGGGTATCGACAAGCGCCTGCTGATTGCCACCACGGACCGGATCGGCAAGAATGCAAACAGGTCTGCGAATCCCAAGAGAAAACTGTAGTCAGGTTCCTGCTTTCAGACTTCGAACATTCAGAGCTTGAATACCTATCACGCTACGATGACCTTCATAGCGGTAAGCGCAAGGAGGCTCCCAAACCGCGCTCACACCAGCTTGAGGCAATCGCCACGGTAGCGGATAATTTTCAAAATGCCGAGCGCTGTCAACTGATCTCATGGCTTGTGGAACAGGCAAGACCTTCACCACACTTTGGATCAAAGAAGAACTTGCGTCCAAACGGACGCTCGTGCTGTTGCCATATTTAAGCTTGTTGTCACAAACCCTCAGAGAATGGACATTTGCCACAACTCAGCCATTCGATGTGATTTGTGTATGTTCAGACGAAACCGTTGGAAAACGAGGAGAGGATGAAGCCATCCATTCTGTTTCCGACTTGGCTTTTCCTGTCACTTCAGATGTAGAGTAAATCAGACGATTCATAAAAGGGGATGGAACCAAGGTCATCTTCTCCACCTATCAATCCTCGCCAATAGTAGCCGATGCGCAAGCCGGTGATTCCACCCTGGCATTCGACCTAGGAGTCTGTCGGACAGGACTCGGTATTTCTGATCATAGCTTAGCCAATAAGTATTTTTGGCGGCATTAATTCTTTGGTTCGTTAATCGATTATTTTTGTTTTACATTGAAATGGTTGACTTTATCTCTGTTCTGCCCAATCAAGAATAATTTCGGGGTATTTCTCCACTATCCTGCCGCCAACACATGCATCCGCTTTAAATTGAAGGCCATCGTCACCAACTTCCACTCATCCGTGACTGCTTCGAGACCTCTCAGCGAGAATTGGCGAAAGCCCAACACCTGTTTAATGATTCCAAACACTGGCTCGACCGTGCTTTTGCGCTTACCATAAAGCACACGACCACTCTGGGTTTTGAGTTTCCAGGCCATTTTGACTAACGGATCAGCCGTTTGCAGGTTCCGGCTCATCAGGCATAAGACGTTGCTCCAGTGGCAGGTGATGGGCTTCTCTGCCCACGGCAATGAGCGGTGTAATCTTCTGCTTCACACAGGCCTGGATATTATTGTTACTGAAGTAGCCGTTGTCGGCCAGTAGTGTTTCCGGCTTGCCGAAGTTGTCTTGCAAAGCCTCAGTTCACTCAATATCGGCTCAACTTGCTGCTTGTCGTTGGTGTGTTGGGTGAGTGTAGTGGCGACTACCAGCATACTGTCGACATCTACGGCAGCTTAAGCGTTGGTCGAGTAGCCCCAAGGAACTGCCCCTTGAGGCTCTCACAGAACCGGACGTGAA
>NZ_DAIUEH010000062.1:0-27384 GCF_036845245.1 Methylobacter sp. | reverse complement strand
CTCATCTTTAATACAGCATAAAAGGCTTCCGCCTTTCTTCATGACACACTAGCCTCGTACGAAACCGTTGGCGCTCGGCATGATGCGCGATTCTTCGTCGGTCAGGTTGATCTGGTCTTTTGCTTTGGGGCCGGTTTCGGGAGCCTTCGGCTCGATGTCTTGGGGCTTTTTACCCGTAGCGCGTAGTGCCTCTCGGCGGGCAAGTTTTTCTTCATAGTCTTCATCGCGTTCTTTAACCCGCTCGGTAATCTTGGTTTTGGCCTCCGTCAAGGCTTTCAAACGATCTTCCCTACGTATAATTTCGGCCGGTAAATCAATGCCGTCGGCCAACTCCTCCTGATCGATCTCTGCCGCTTTTTTAAGCAAAGCCCGCACTTCATCATGCAGCTGCGCTTCCAGTTTTTCGATGTGGCCGTAGGATAACGCCTGGTGCTTTGAGGCATTCGCCTTGATTTTGGTGCCATCCAGCGAAATTTGTCCCAGCTTGACCAGTTTCATTGCTTGAGCGAGGGTCAGAACTTGTACGAACAAGTCCTCCAATTCCACCAGAAAAGTCTTGCGAAAATGAGCCAGAGTGTCGTGGTCGGGATAATGGGTGGCGGCAATGAACCGGAACGCTACCGAATCATAAGTCGCCCGCTCGATCTTGCGGCTGGAGAAGGTACCGCTGGCATAGCCGTAGACCAGTAACGCCAACATCATTGCCGGATGATAAGCCGCTGAACCACTCCCGGAATAACGTCGCGTCAACTTTGACAGATCGAGCTGATCGATCACCTCAACGATAAACCTCGCCAAGTGTTCTTCCGGCAACCATTCGTCCACAGACGCCGGAAGCAAATATTGTTGGTTACGATCATATTGTATAAAGCGACTCATAAAATCATGCCAGTGAAATTGTAGAACTTAGGGCTATTTTACAATATATGGGGCTTACAAGCGGATAAGTCCGACAGGCTCCTAGATAAAATGCTTAATTCGATTTCTGCCATGTTCAGCCAACTGCCGTGCTTTGGCGTGTAGTGGATGTCCAGTTTATCTAATAGTCTCCACGTTTTCTCAGGCGGAAAAGCCTTATAGAGTGATGCGCCCGTGTGAGTGTTTAAATTATCCATAACACGTGTAATAAGCTCAGCCTCAGGGTAATGCACATCAATCAGGCTTCGAATTTGCTGCGCCCAGTCTATCGCCGTTCGTTGATTTGTCACAGCGACATGCCAGATGCGAGATAATCAGCAAGGCTATTGCCTCCTGCCCTACTACACCGATGCCTACGGGCACTATTATTTAAATACTCATACATCAAGTTGGCGAAAGGAATAGCAAGAAATATTCATTCTGAGATGAGCTTAATAAGTATTTATACTTATTATTTTTGTTTTAACTTTCTGGTCTAATAAACTATTTTCTTTTGTTGTTCGATAAAAACCTCTGTAATAATTTAACAATAATCAGCGATATCAACTACCGTTAGAAGTAAAAATGAAGCGAATTCAAATCCTGACGAGTTCAGCATGATGATACCTCGACTACACCTGTCATTAAGTAACAAAATCACGCTAGAGATTAGTTAACTCGAAGGAATTTATTTGACTTCTAAATTTATTCTGAAACATCACTTGTTGCTTACCATTCCCTTTGATGATGCGCGAGCTGTTTCGTCCATATGCTTTATTGGCAGATATTCCATGAATCGTACCCACAATTCCGATTTGAAAATCGCCGATGCTAAGGAAAGAAAAATAACTGAGTTCTTCTGACGGTATTCAATTTTTGTCAATGAACGGGTAAATTGGCTTGCGATATTCTATTTTTGAGAATGGGGGAATATCATTAGGTGCACATGAATCCTGCGGATGCCTAACGGCTACTTCGCAAAGTATAGCGAGCTTCCTGTAGAGATTGGGCGTAAAGCGGCGCTCAAAATTCAATCAGAGCCTACTTGCATCACTCACAATAGCAATCGCTTATAAAACTTATGAAACATATCTGTCTCTCCCTTATTACAATCCTGCTTGGTATCACCTTAAGATCCATTGAGTATCTGCCAAGTGACTGATATAAAAATAAAAAACAATCACTTGCAAGACGCACCGAAACTGGGCAACTACATTGTTACCGAGAAATTAGGAGAAAGCTTGCAGGCCGTGGTGTTCAAAGGCTACCACAAACACGTCCCCGACCAACCGTTGATTATCAAACTACTGAAGCTGCTGTCGAGCTTGGACGACCAGTCCCGGCATCTGCGCCAAAAAATTGAGCGCCTGAAAGTGCTGCACGATCCGAGGGTTTCTACGCCGCTCGCCCTGGAATCTTACGGCGACCTGCAATTTATCGTTCAACCCTGGTTCGCCGGAAAGCCTCTGAACTATTGGACGAAACAGCAAGACAAACTCGATCTTAACGATTTTTTCACGCTGGCCTGTACACTGGCCGATACGCTGCAAGCGGTACACGATGCCGGGATTACCCACGGCGGCATCAAGCCGCACAATATTCTGCTGCAACCGGGGACGTTGACCCTGCGGCTGACCGACTTCATAACCCCGCTCGACATTCGTGATGTCAGCCATTTTATCTACGACCCGGAATTCGTACGCCATACCTTAGCCTACACCTCGCCTGAACAGACCGGCCGCATCAACTACAGGGTCGATTTTTCCACCGATTTATATTCATTGGGGATAGTGTTTTATGAGCTGCTTACCGGCCGGCTGCCGTTTTTTTCCAGTGATCCGCTGGAACTGATTCACTCGCATCTGGCTGAAGAAACGCCTAAAGTCAATCGGCTCAAACCGCTGATTCCCCAAGCTTTGGCCGATATTATTGCCAAGCTCACCGTCAAGCAGCCGGAAAAGCGTTACCAAAGCGCCTCGGGTTTGCTGGCCGACTTGCTCCGCTGCAAGAAAGAATACAGCGCCACCGGCAACGTATCGGCATTTACGATCGGTCAGCACGATCGCAGCCGTCGAGTCATTTTTATTTCGAAAATGGTGGGCAGGCAGACCGAAAGCCAACTGATACAACAACAATACAATGAAGTCATCGACGGCAAGTTTCGTTCGTTATTCATTTCAGGCCTGTCCGGCATCGGCAAAACCCGGCTGATTCAGGAACTGCAAAAACCACTGGTCAAAAATCGCGGTTACTTCACCTCCGGAAAATTCGACCAATACCAGAAAAACATTCCTTACAGCTCGCTGATTCAGGCCTTACGCAACCTGATCCGCATCTTTTTGACCGAAAGCGATAGTCAGGTCCAGCAATGGCGAACCAAAATACTTGACGTCGTGGCAAATAACGGCAGCGTCATCAGTGACGTATTGCCGGAGTTGGAATTCATCATCGGCCGTCAGCCGGAAGTGCCACATCTACCGCCGGTGGAAGCCCGCAACCGTTTTAACAATTTGTTCGGCCGGTTTCTGGCCTGCCTGGCCTGCGAGGACAATCCGCTGGTGCTGTTTATTGACGATTTGCAATGGTGCGACAGCGCAACTTTCGATTTCCTGCAAAACCTGTTCGATAATCATCAGGAGCATCCCTACCTGTTTTTCATGGGTGCTTATCGACATAACGAAGTCGACGGTAGCCATCCGCTCAGTAAACTGATCCGCAAGATTCAGGAAAACAACGACCCGTTCGCGGAAATTCGCGTAGAAGCATTGACCGACGATGATTGCCACGAAATGGTGGCTTACATCCTTAATTCCTCGCTGGAAGCTACTGTCAATCTGGCGGAATTTATCGCCCACCTCACCGAAGGCAACCCGCTGTTCGTCAGCGAAAGTTTAGCCTGGCTGTATAACGAGGATTTGCTGAATACCGACGCCGAGCAACACTGGCACTGGGACATCAATCGAATTCGCGATACCCAGATGCCGACCTCGGTAGTGGAATTATTCAGTTCCAAGGTCGGCAAACTGCCGGTCAAAACCTTGCATATCCTCGACCATTGCGCCTGCATGGGCAATCGTTTCAGCGTCGAGGATGTGGCGCTGGTGCTGGAAATCCGCATTGATCAGCTGTTTGAAGATTTGAAGCCGGTACTGAATCTGGGCATGCTACTGGAAAATAAATCCGATCTACAGTTCGTCCACGACCGGGTTCAGGAAGCGGTGCTGCGCCAAGTCTCCCATCAAGCCAAACCCGCTATCCACTGGCGCATCGGCAACCGTCTGCTGCAAACAGTACCGGCTGGAACCGATCTTGAAACCCTTGATAATTTGTTTACCATCGCCGCCCACCTCAACCTGGGCCGCCCGGCGGACATGGACCAGGAACTGGCGTACCGGCTGGTCAATATCAACTTCCAGGCCGGCAACAAGGCGCTGGATGCGTTGGCAGGCGATGCCGCCAACGATTTTTTCCTGAAAGCCCACGACTATCTGCCGGGCGATTGCTGGCATCAGGCTTACGACCTGACTTTCCGTATTTACCAGCGTCTGGCCAAGACTGAGCTGATGTGCGGCCGTTACGAAAACTCGGAAGTACTGCTTAATCATCTGATCGAACACGCGGTCAGCGATCTGGACAAAGCCGAAGCGCTGGCGGAACAGACTACGTCCCTGTCCTCATTCGGGAATTTCAACAAGGCGATAGAAACCGCCAACCGCGGTCTGGCCTATTTCGATAAGTCAATTCCAGATCAACCCGAGACAGCCCGACAGCGGATGCTGGCCTTAATGGCTGAAATCGAGCAGCAAGGCGATGTCTGGACGACTATCTTGAAGATGCCTTTTACCCTGGACCGCAAAAGCAAGATTGAACTGGCGTTTTACAGCGAGCTGATCCCCGACCTTTACATGTCAGGCCTGGTGCCGCAGTTGTATCTATCGGCGGCGCAATCGACGGTGCATTGTTTGCAGGGCGGCATGGACGAATCGGTGATTTATTCGTTTTCAATCATGGGCCTCAATCTCGGCGAGCAGGGCAAGTTCGAACAAGCTTTCCTTTACCAGGACTTGGCCCACGACCTGTGCGAAAAACATCCCAATACTTTCGGCGCTACCCGCGGCATGAACGGCATTGTCTGGTGCAATATGCATTCGCGCAGCCATCCGGCCGAGATCGTCGATTACTGCCATAAAGCCATTCAGTGCGGCAAGAATTGCGGCGATTTGTATAACGCCGGCTTGTCCTATGGACCGCTGATGTGGAATTTGCAAGTGCAAGGCAAAAACCTGGGGCTGGTTGAAGAATCCGCCGAGGAATGTTTACAGTTTTCCCGCAAGAATCAGCTATCGTTCTCGGTCGGCCTCGCCGAAGCCGTATTGTCCGGTTGGGTGGCGCCGATGAAACTCGATTACCAGCCGGTGGACATGGCCGAAACGTTGGTGCGCTGGGAAACCGACAATTATGTCTCCGCTTCCGGCAGTTATTTTGCACTGCTGGGTTTTGCCCAACATTTTCTGGACGATTACGCCGCGGCGGCAGTGTCCTTGAAAACAGTGGAACGCTATCTGCACGGCCTGACCGATAACGTGCTGAAACGCCTTTGGTATGTCTTTCGTATCCTTAATCGTCTGCGCTGGCCGGACGGTGCCGACTGGCCGACGCTTGAAGCCGAAATCGCACCGTTGCTGGCCGAGCTTGAAAATTGGGCTAGCCTCGGACCGCTGCTGAAACCCTATCTGGCCTTTATTTATGCCGAGATCGCCCGCGCTAAAAACCAAATGCGTGAAGCCCGTCATCTGTATCTGGATGCTGTCACAATAGCCCAGGCACAAAACTACGGATTGCTCACCGGCCATTTATACGAAGCACTAGGCGATGTGCTGACAGCCGGTAATCTCGGCGATGCCGAACTTTACTACGGTGCGGCTTTGCGCATGTACCGGATGTGCCGCGCCGATCGCAAAAGCGCACAATTGCAACAGCGTCATCCTTATATCGATCCCGACAATGCAATTCGTACCGAAAAAATCGCCGCTTTCGACACGCCCGCTACGCTGCCGAATCTCGACTTCAATTATCTGATCAAATCGGCGCTGGCCCTGTCGGCGGAAGTCGATCTGACCCAGCTCATGCAAAAAATTATGAGCGTAGTACTGGAAAGCTCGGGAGCACAGCACGGCTACCTGCTGATCAAGGAGGCGGATGAACTGCTGGTCGCTACCGAAAGCCATGTCGGCAAAAAACATATCGTTAACCGCCGGCATCTCAATCTTAAGCAGACCCGTAGCGGCATCAGCCGCGCTATCGTCAATTACGTGTTGCGGACTCGTAAAAAAGTATTACTGCACGATGCGATGTCCGAAGGCGAATTTCAGAATACTTCGGAAGTACAGGCGCTAAAACTGCGTTCGGTGTTGTGCTTGCCGGTCATTAAGCAAAGCGAACTGATCGGCCTGCTCTATCTGGAAAATCGATTATCGGCAGGTGTATTTACCGCCGAAAAGACCGATATGACCGAACTACTGACCGCCCAGGCCGCGATTTCCCTGGAAAACGCCCGTCTCCTGGAACAAACCCGGCTGGCCTATACAAAACTACAGGAAAACCAGGAACACATGCTGCAAATGGAAAAACTCTCGGCATTGGGAACGCTGGTCGGCGGTGTGGCGCATGAGATCAACAATCCGTTGATGGGAGTGATGAATTTTGTCGAATTCGTCGCAGACAGAAGTACCGATAAAAAATCAAAGGAAATTCTCGATCAGGCACTGCAACAAATTCACCGCATCAAGAAAATTGTCAGTAATATGCTGCTATTTGTCCACTCCAGCTCGACCCCAAGCGGTAGCTGCCGAGTTGCGGAGGTCATCAGGCAAAGTCTGTTGCTGCTGGAAGGCGAATTGAGTAAAGACGGCATAGCCGTTGAAGTCGATGCGGCCGAGGATTTGCCGTCCATTCACTGTAGCGCCGACAGTTTGCAGCAAATTCTGATCAATCTGATCATTAACGCCCGCGACGCGCTAGCCAATAGTCGGCAACCACATATCAAAATCATCGTCAGGTCCATGCAAGATATACTGGAATTGAGCATAACCGATAACGGCCCCGGCATCCCGCAAGACGTGCAATCCAAAGTTTTCGATCCGTTTTTTACCACCAAGCCTCCCGGAAAAGGTACCGGCTTGGGTTTGTCGGTCGTCCGTCGCTTGGTTCAGGATGTCGGAGGCACTATACAGGTGGAGAATTTAAGAGGACACGGCTGCTGCATGTTGCTACGATTTCCCCATGTTTAAGCATTTAAATCTCAACACTCAAAAGGCATGATATATGGTAAGTAAAATTCTGGTAATAGACGATGATCCTGCGGTGCGCGCTGCCTTCAAACTGATTCTGGAAGATGAGAGTTTCTCGGTTTGCGAAGCCGAGAACGGTTCGCAGGGTATCGAAATGACCCAGGCTGAACGTCCCGATTTGATTTTTCTGGATTTGCGGATGCCCGGCATTGATGGTGTGGAAACCTTGCGTCGTTTGAAAGCCATTGACGAAACCCTGAACATTTATATCGTTACCGCCTTTGCCAATGAATACATGGAGCAATTGAAAAGCATACATAAGGAAGGCTTTCAGTTCGAATTGGCCAGCAAGCCGCTGTCTTCGGCACAAATTCGCAATATCGCCCAAACCGCCATTCCTCATGAAGTCCGGCGTTCAATGCAGCACAAATTGGTGCTAACTTTGTATGTGGTATCGTTGAATACCGAAACCCGCCGACTGGTCGAGCAGATTACCACCGCACTCGCCAATCTTTACGATCCCGGACAATGGGTCTTCGACGTTGTCGAAGTGTTGGGCATGCCGGAAAAAGCACTGGAAAAAGATGTGTTTGCGACGCCGATGCTGGTGCGCGATGTGCCGGAACCGGTGTTGAAATTGCTTGGCGACTTGTCTCGGGTGCCTTCAGTCATCGCAGCCATTACTACTCAGGCTAAGGGAATCGGCGTACAAACCGTCATCATCTAAGTAAATTTATCGACCATGACCACAGACCTCCCCAAGTTCGACCTGATCCTGGATACTATCACCGACGGCGTTTTAGTTGTAGATAGCCAAGGCATCGTACTCTATGCCAACCAGGCTGCCGAAATCCTGCTGGCACGAAGTCCAATGGTCGGTCAATCGCTGGCGATTCCAATCAATCCTGATAAAAACAGCTATCAGGATATTAATCTGGTCCGTCCGGACGGATTCGCCTGGGCAGAAATGCGTTCCGCGCCGCTGGAATGGGACGGACAACCCGGCTATGTCATCGCCCTGCGCGACATTACCGAACGCAAGCACATAGAGCTGGAACGGCAAAAGTTCGTTTCGCTGGCCGACAACAGCATGGAGTTCATCAGCATGTGCGACATGAATTTCATTCCATTCTACATCAACCAAGCCGGCATGAGTCTGGTTGGCCTCGATAACTTGGAGCAGTGCATCCGAACGCCGGTTGAAGAGTTTTTCTTCCCCGAAGACCGGCGCTTCATTCTTGATGAATTCTTGCCGCGCGTTGTGCATGAGGGGCACGCCGATGTGGAAATCAGGTTCCGCCATTTCAAGAGCGGCGCCGGAATCTGGATGACCTATAACGTGTTCTTCATCAAAGACAGCACCGGTGAGCCCGTCGGTATCGCCACCGTAAGCCGTGATATCTCCGCGAGCAAACAGGCGAAGATGGCCCTGCACGAAGCCGACCAACGTAAAGATGAATTTCTCGCTATGCTGGCTCACGAACTGAGAAATCCGCTGACCCCGATCAACAACGCAGCCCATATCTTGGATATGCTGAAGCTGGAAGATCCTCGGCTCAACTGGGCTACCGACATCATTAAGCGGCAAGTAACTCACCTGACTCACTTGGTGGACGATTTACTGGATGTTTCGCGTATTGTGCGTGGCAAGATTTCGCTAAAGAAAGAACGGCTCGATCTTGTAGAAGTGATTAAGTCAGTCTTGGAGACGGCACGCGGCTTCATCTTGGCCAAACACCAGCGCCTTGATGTTTGTCTGCCTGAACAGCCGATATTGTTGGAGGGCGATTCCGTGCGCCTGTCTCAAGTGTTGCTTAACCTGCTCGACAATGCCAGTAAATACACTCCGGAATGCGGTCAAATCGATATTAATGTGCAACTGCTCGAGGCCGAAGTTGAGATCCAGGTGCGAGACAACGGCACTGGTATTTCGGAGGAACTATTGCCGACGATTTTCGATCTATTTCAACAGGGCGCGCGTACCCTGGATCGATCTCAGGGCGGACTGGGTATCGGGCTTACCTTGGTAAAGCAGCTAGTGGAACTACACGGCGGACAAGTAACGGCATCAAGCCCTGGTGTCGGAATGGGCTCCAGCTTCAGAGTCCGTTTACCGACGATTGCTGAACCAGATATGTTTGCTGCCTGCGAGATACCAACACCCTTCCCTAGCGCAGGCCTGCGGATACTGGTGGTAGACGATGATTCCGACGTCAGGAAGAGTACAGCCCTTCTCCTTGAGTTGAACGGCTATGCAGTCAAGATGGCTGATTCCGGCGAGAGCGCCATATCGCTAATCGACGCATTTCATCCCGATGTAGTTCTGCTGGACATCGGAATGCCCGGAGAGGATGGCTATCAGGTAGCGCGGCGCACCAGGCAACTGCCCAACGGGGCAGATATGCTGCTGATAGCATTAAGCGGCTATGGGCGGGTAGAGGATTTAGCGCGTTCGCAGGAGGCGGGTTTCGATCATCACTTGGTCAAGCCATTGAATATTACTACGCTTTGCGACTTACTTTCAGAGTTATGAATATTTAAGCTAAATTATGCTGTACCGCAGTGACATATGGCTATGATAGACTTATTACATTCTGGTTGGTAATTTCTCATTAATAATGTAAGTCTTAAGGCTAGGTTATTTAAATTATTTTAATGAAAAATATAATATTTATATTAGTTATAGCTTTTTTTATTTCAGATTGTCATGCTGACGCCAGAGTTTTAGCCGAAATACTATCCAAAGCACATTCCAAAGCTAAAATCCATGTATTGAAAAATAACAAGCCGAAGAAAAAAGTTAAGGTTAAAACTCGCGTTTTAAAATATATAAAGCCGAAAGAACAAGTTATAAAGCCGAAAGAGACTGTTACTTCTGAAGAGCTGGAAATGAGAAATGATCTAGCCTATATGCCTAATGAAGATAAACCTTTCACCGGTAAACATGAGGCATATCACTCAAATAAGAAAAAATATATTGAAACAAATTATAAGGATGGAAGGAAAAATGGATTACTTGTCATGTGGGATGAAAACGAGCGGAAAATAGGCCAATTAACTTTCATGAACGGGAACCAGCAAGAAAACTAATTTGTAAACAAGTAATACAGATTTCAACAAGTCCACAGCGAAGCCTTAATTGAGCAATTCTATAAAACGGGCTTTATGGCTGTAACTAACGCATTAACTTCAAGCCTGTGACTAAGAGTGATGTTTGAAAACCCAGCATCACGTAGCTGATCTAATGCTACCGACTCACGCATGACATGGTTTTCCGATTCATCGTTAAACAAGTGCACTATCCAGTGTTCCAGTACGTCCAATTTGTTAATCTGGGTTAATACTTTGAAATAACCGCCGACTTCTTGCTGTATGGCGCGCGTATGATTGGAAATATCATCCAGGCCATAACGGTCGCCGTTAATGAATTGACCTCCGGGTTTTAAAATCCTGAAAATCTCTTGTATGACTTCCTTGCGATAAGTATCGAGAAAGTTGTGTAAGGTATAGGCTGAAGCCACTATATCGACGCTATCGTTTGCAATGTTATTTAACGCTGTCAATGCATCATCGCCGCAAAATGCCAATTTGCCTTCTGTCGCCCATTTATGCAGATGTTTTTTAGCCTGATCCTGCATGACAGGCTCGTTATCAATACTCAAGATATTGAATTTATCTGACGCAGTTAATAGCGATAAGGTGGTAATACCGGTGCCGCCGCCTAGCTCTACAACAGTCAAATGATCGGTTGTTTGCGCGGAATACTCACCGGCCGCACTACCTACCAAGCAGCTCATTTGAGTTGCTAAGGGGCAGATTAAGTTGAGCAGTTCATAATCCTGTCCGATAACGCCGGAAAATAGGGCGTTGTATTGTGATTTGTCAGTCATTATTTTTATCTTGTTGTTTGCGATCGTAAGCGGCCAATTGTTCGGTTGTAGCTTCGGTTTGGAATTTATCTTTCCATTCTTTATAAGGCATGCCGTAGATAACTTCCCTGGCTTGCTCATAATCCATCTCTACGCCCTGCTCTACCGCTTCCGCCAAATACCATTTAGCTAGGCAATTTCTGCAGAAATCAGCCAATATCATCAATTCGATGTTTTGAACGTCGGTACGTTTTTGTAAATGACTGACTAAGCGTCTGAATGCAGCAGCTTCTAATTCTGTTTGTGTGCTTTTATCCACTGATTTACTCCCAAAATAATCGCTATTCTAGCAGAAACGGCTATTCAAGCATGTACATTCCGCAGTAAAGATTTTACAATGAACCGATAGTTAGATTTGTGTAACAACTTGCTTCTATATATGAAAATTCATAGTTCATCATTAACTTTTTCGCCGATAGCCCATAATCAAAAAGTTGGCAGGAATAATGGTGCGCAAAATAAAAACGAAAATGAGCAACCTATTGCAAAGGATGCTCAAAACAAAAAAATTAACCCGTCTTCTTCACCTGAAGTGGCTAAAAAAGCACTGGATAATATTAACTTAACCATTGATTCTTCAGGTCAAGATAATATTATTAAGCCAACCGATTCACGAACCTTAAGAGCACTTTCTGCCTATAATCAGGCATTCAATGCACCGCTGCAAGATCAACGTGCTCAATTGATTACAGGAATAGATGCTTACGCCTGATCACCCCTACTTTCCGTAACTATGAAACAGCTTTTCGAATTTTTCCCTATTCTTTTATTCTTTATTGCGTTTAAACTTTACGATATTTATGTCGCTACCGCCGTTGTCATTGTGGCAACCGTTATTCAGGTGGCTTATGCCTGGTTTAAATACCGCAAGGTAGAAACCATGCAATGGATTACCTTGGGGTTGATACTGGTAATGGGCGGTGCGACTCTTTATTTACAGGATGAGCAATTTATTAAATGGAAACTGTCCATTATAGAATGGTTGTTTGGCATAGCCTTTTTGGGTAGTCAGTTTATTGGTAAAAAACCTTTCATTGAAAAAATGCTGTCCGGCAATTTAACCCTGCCTCCCTTGATCTGGAAACGGCTAAATACTATGTGGGGCTGCTTTTTCATTAGTGTAGGCTTCATTAATATTTATGTAATGTACAATTACGATACTGATGACTGGGTTACGTTTAAAACATTTGGCGTACCGGTTTTAATGGTTGTCTTTATTTTGCTGCAAATGATTTTTTTATATAAATATATCCCCGATACAGAGGAATAAAACGTGTTATACGCCATTATCAGTGAAGATATAGCGGATAGTCTGGAGAAAAGACTGTCAGTGCGCCCCGCGCATATCAAGCGCTTACAGGAATTACAGGATGCCGGACGACTGGTCTTGGCAGGCCCCCACCCATCAATTGACAGTGACAATCCCGGTGCAGCCGGTTTTACCGGTAGTTTGGTAGTTGCCGAATTTGACAGTTTGGCCGACGCCCAGCAATGGGCGGACGTTGATCCTTATATCGATGCCGGGGTTTACGCCAAGGTTACCGTTAAACCATTTAAAAAGGTCTTTCCACAATGACATCAACGACATCCGAATTAATTAGACAACTGTTAAATGATGCTTTTAAACCAGAGCTTTTGGAAATTATTGATAATAGCGAGGCTCATGCCGGACATGCCGGTGCACGTAGCGGCGGCGGACATTATCATGTTTCTATTATCGCTGAAATTTTTGAAGGCAAATCTTTAGTTCAGCGACACCAGCTTATTTATAAAGCGCTGGGCGATATGATGAAACAACAAATTCATGCCTTAGGCATTAATGCTCTCTCACCCTCTGAAGAAAATAAAGGAAGATTCTAAATGAAAAAATTCATCCCCTTACTTGTTGTCGGCACAGCATTAATTGCCGGTTGTAATCAACAAAAAGCTACTGATGTAGGCAGCACTCCTGCAGCAACCACGACTTCACCCGCAGTTGATAAAGCCGATGCTGTTGCTGTCGTAAATGGCCAATATATTTCCAAATCAAATCTTGAGTCATTGGAAAAAGAAATTGCCGAACGTAGCCACGGACAAACTTTTCCTAAAGAAAAACTGATTGAAGAGCTAGTTCAACGTGAATTGCTGGTTCAGGATGCCGCACAAAAGCAACTGGATAAATCGCCTGAATTCGTCGTACAGCTTGACGCCGCTAAAAAGGCATTATTAACACAAGCCGACCTGCAAAACTTCATCAAAGCCAATCCGGTCACCGACGCAGAAGTCAAAGCCGAATACGACAGCAAAGTCGCCGCTGAAAAGGGAACCGAGTATAAAGCCCGTCATATCCTGGTAAAAACCGAAGCGGAAGCCAAAAAACTGATTGCCGAATTGGATAAGGGCGCTGATTTTGCAAAGCTAGCCAACAAGAATTCATTGGATGCTAAAGAATCTCAAAATGGCGGAGACTTAGGCTGGTTTTCTGCAGCACAAATGGTCGCTCCTTTCTCTGAAGCAGTCGCCGCACTGGAAAAAGGCAAATACACCAAAGAACCTGTTAAGACCCAGTTTGGTTATCATGTCATTTTGAAAGAAGATTCTCGCCCGGTAACACCTCCACCATTGGAAGCGGTTAAAGAGCAACTTATGCCTTTCTTACAACGTAAGAAAGTTCAAGGCATGATAGAAACATTGCGTAACCAAGCAAAAGTAGAGATATTGATACCGCTGACAGACGAGAAACCAAAAGCTGAGGCTACACCTGCTCCGGCAGAACCAGCAACGCCAACTGCTGAAGAAGCACCGGCAGCGGCTGAGCCTGCTAAAGCCGTTGAAGGCGAGGCAGCACCTGGTAAAGTGGAAGAACCCGCAAAAGCAGCCGAGCCTGCACCCGCAGCTCCGGCAGAGCCCAAAAAATAAGTACTACGCTATGCAAAAAAGGGCGGTTAATCCGCCCTTTTTTATGTAATTTTTTCCAAGTATTGCACTACAAACTGCACACTTCGATTTCCCCTGAACTCATTGATGTCGAGTTTGTAAGCGGCCTTAATATGCCGTAAACCTAACCAGCTTTCCGGCTTATCCACATAAAAAGCAATCGCATCGATTAACAGCTCGCCGAACGGTTTTCTCAGTACCAGCTTAAGATGTCGCTGCCCGACAATACGCGATTGAATCACATCAAAAACGCCATCGAAAACAGGTTCGGGAAATTCCTGTCCCCAGGTTCCGGCATTTTGCAGTAAATCGGCAAATTCAATTGTCATCTCCTGTTCAGTCAGTTCGCCGTCGGAATAGATTTTCTGCTCCAGATCGATAGCAACCAGACGTTTCCTGACCACAGCATCGAAAGCCAATGCAAAAGGCGGATAGTCGTGCATTTTGATGCTCATGCCTGCGGCCATCGCATGGCCACCGAACTTACTCAGCAATTTAGGATGTAGCGCTGCAATATCACTCAATACATCACGAATATGAACGCCGGGAATTGAGCGCGCAGAACCTTTTATCTCATCTTTTCCGGCAGGCGCAAAAGCGATAACCGGACGATGCAATTGATCTTTAATGCGCGAGGCCAAAATGCCGATAACACCTTGATGCCAGTTGGCGTCGAACAAGCAGACACCCGCAGGCAAATGGTGTTCATCGAGCTTTTTCATTTCCTTTAACAAAGCCATCGCTTCGTTTTTCATTTGCCCTTCGATTTCCCGCCGGTCATTGTTCAGCTCGTCGAGTTGCAACGCCATTTCTTTTGCCAGAATCGGGTCTTCGGTAAGCAGGCACTGAATCCCCAGCGACATATCATCCATACGCCCGGCGGCATTCAGCCTTGGCCCGAGCGCAAAGCCCAAATCGGAAGCATAAATAGACTCTGGCTTTCTGCCGGATACCTCGATAAGCGCCTTTATTCCAGGATGTGAGCGCCCCGTGCGTATTCTCAATAAGCCTTGATGCACCAAAACACGGTTGATTTGATCCAGCGCCACCACATCGGCGACCGTGCCCAATGCGACATAATCGAGCAGCTGGGCGAGATTGGGTTCCTGAACCTGATGTTGCTCAAACCAGTTTTGCTCCCTTAACCGGCTCCTCAAGGCCATCATGACATAGAAAATAACGCCCACACCGGCCAATGCGCCGCTGGGAAATTTATCATCGCCCAGGTTGGGATTGACTATCGCATCGGCAACAGGCAACTCATGACCGGGCAAATGATGATCGGTAATCAGGACTTTTATACCCAGCTCTTTGGCTACCCTAACTCCGTCTATGCTCGATATGCCGTTATCAACGGTAATAATCACATCGGGATTTTGCTGCTTGACCAGACCGACTATTTCAGGCGTCAAGCCGTAACCGTATTCAAATCGGTTGGGCACGACGAATGTTACCTGCCCTGCCCCCAATAATTGCAAACCCTTAATAGCCACAGCGCAACTAGTTGCGCCATCGGCATCGAAATCGGCCACAATGCAAATCCGCTGTTGTTCATTAATCGCAGTGATCAAATGCCCGACCAACGCATCCATGCCCGACAGCAGCCACGGTGATGGAAGTTTTGCCAGTGTCCTGTCCAGCTCCGCTTCCGACGTTAAGCCCCTAGCTAAAAAGATACGTTCCAATATAGGATGCATTTCACCCAAGTTAGAGCGTTTTTTCGGGACTGGGCGGGTAACGATGGTTTTTTTTACGCCTTGATAATACATGGGGTTTCCAATAAAAAAGCCGACATTGGTCGGCTTTAGATTTTACAAAAATTCACCACGAAGACCCGAAGAACCACAAAGGTTTTATTGGAAATTTAACATAGGGCGTGCCATGCGCGCCAAAAGATAGAGGGTTGAGCTTCGATAAATCCACCATTAAAAAAGGTAGGCACAATGAACTTTGCTTAGCTATGTAAATAGCTTAACAAACCACGGCATAGCCTCAGCCGCAATAATAACGCCAAGCATCCATTTTACCAGCATCAACTCCCCTCCAATACGCGTATCAAGCTTGTCAATGCGTGACTCTAACCTTAATTCAGTATCTTTAAGATCACGCTTGGTTGCTAAATCAGCTTCACCGGATGCATCACGAAAAGCTTCCGACATCGCTTTGGCTTGTTCTTCGGGTACACCCGCAGATTTTAATTTTTCAACGAATTTTAGCGTATCAAATGTTACAGCCGTCATAAAGCATCTCCTGAAAAATAACTATCTATAATCAAGTCTAAACCAAAATAAGAGAGCATTCACGTACCATTTACGAATACCATTTCATAGGTCAGCCAAGAATGTTGGTCAACGAAAAGATGTTGCCCCAACCTACTTACTGCGAGTTATAGCTTACCACCCTTTTGCACTTCGCCTTTAGTGGCATCCATCCCCATGGCGTTTCCTACTATCGCGCAATTTTCGTTATTTACTTTGCCGACGCAATACTTTTGCAGGAAGTTGGCTTGCGTCATTTTCTGACCATCTATAACAATGTTATGCGGGTCTTCGACCTTAGGCACCTCATCTTTAGGCGTCTCATCCTTACTACAAGCTGTAAGCAGAACAGTTGTGAATAAAGCTATTATGCATATATTTTTCATTACCTTTCCAGTGTGCTATTAAAAACGTGGACGCATCGCCATGATGTGGCTTTCATGCTGCATCATAAAACTGGATTATAAACAATCCAGAATAGCTCGTTTAACCGCATCCAAACTGGCGTCAATCGTCACAGGATGTGCAGCGGCGCATTGCGATATAGCGGTATCGGGATCTTTCAAGCCGTTACCGGTTAAGGTGCAAACAATTTTACTACCTTCAGGGATTTTTCCGGAACCGATGTCATGCAAGGCTCCTGCTAAAGACGTTGCCGAAGCCGGTTCGCAAAAGATGCCTTCAAACTGGGACAGCATTTTGTGAGCGGCTAAAATCTGTTCGTCGGTAAACTTATCAAACCAGCCGCCGGACTCTTTTTGTGCGGCCCAGGCAAAATCCCAGGATTGCGGGTGACCGATGCGTATGGCTGTAGCAATGGTTTCCGGTTCATCGATCATATGACCGGCTAAAAACGGTGCCGCCCCGGCAGCCTGGTAACCGCACATGACCGGGCGCGTACTGCACACACGACTAGCGGCATATTCGGTATAACCTTTCCAGTAGGCGGTAATGTTTCCGGCGTTGCCGACCGGCAGGCAGTGATAGTCGGGCGCGAAACCAAGGTCGTCGACAATTTCAAAAGCCGCGGTTTTTTGTCCGTCAATTCTGAACGGATTGATCGAGTTAACGATAGTAACCGGCGCATGTTCGGCGACTTCTTTAACCAGTGACATGCCTTTATCGAAGTTGCCGTTAATCTGAATGATTTCAGCGCCGTACATCAAGGTTTGAGCCAGCTTGCCCAAAGCGATTTTACCGTCGGGTATCAACACGAAAGCTTTAATACCGGCGCGTGCTGCATACGCTGCGGCGGCAGCCGAGGTATTGCCGGTTGAGGCGCAGATGATGGCTTGACTGCCTGCTTCCACGGCTTTGGTGACCGCCATGGTCATACCGCGATCTTTAAACGAACCGGTAGGGTTCAAGCCTTCAAATTTGACATAAATATCAACACCCTTGCCGATCAAGCGAGGAATGTTTTGCAGTTGAATCATAGGCGTATTGCCTTCGTTCAGACTGATAATGCGGGTGGTGTCGCTAACCGGCAAGCGGTCTCTGTAGCGTTCAATCAGGCCGGTGTAGTGTTTATGCGTAGACATTTTTTATTTATCCTAAAGTTTCCAGACGGATGCGGTTGACTTTACCGCTAACGGTTTTTAACGCTTCAATTTCAGCGATAGCCGCGTTCATTTCTTTTTCCAGCGTGACTTGAGTCAATATGATAATCGGCACCGAAATTTCATTGTGCAGCGGTACTTTCTGGCTGATCGCTTCAATGCTGATTTGATGTTCGGCAAGAATCCGGGTTACTTCTGCCAAAACGCCCGGCTTGTCTTCCGCATTAAGCCGTAAATAATATGCCGTCCGGAACATGTCCGCAGGCAAGACCGGTATGTCGACTATTGCGTCGGCCTGGAAAGCTAAATGCGGCACACGATTTTCGGGGTCGCTGGTTAAGGCCCTGACCACATCGATCACATCGGCGACGACAGAAGACGCGGTAGGCTCGGCTCCGGCACCGGCACCATAATAAAGTGTAGGGCCGACTGCATCGCCTTTAACCAAAATGGCATTCATCACGCCGTTGACGTTGGCAATCAGACGACGTTCAGGAATCAAGGTCGGATGCACTCTTAATTCGATGCCTTCCGGCGTTTTGCGGGCGATGCCCAAATGCTTGATACGATAACCCAGTTGCTCCGCGTACTCGACATCGGTACGGGTGATTTTGGTAATACCTTCGGTAAAAACTTTGTCGAACTGCAACGGGATACCGAAAGCAATCGAAGCCAAAATAGTTAATTTATGGCCGGCGTCTATGCCTTCCACATCGAAAGTAGGATCGGCTTCTGCGTAGCCCAGGGCTTGAGCTTCGGCCAATACATCAGAAAAGTCACGGCCTTTATCGCGCATTTCAGTCAGGATAAAATTGCCGGTGCCGTTGATAATACCGGCCAACCACTCGATCTGGTTGCCGCTTAAGCCTTCGCGTATCGCTTTGATAATCGGAATGCCACCGGCGACAGCGGCTTCAAAAGCGACGATGACGCCTTTTTCGCTGGCTCTGGCGAAAATCTCGTTGCCATGCAACGCAATCAACGACTTATTGGCGGTAACGACATGCTTACCGTTTTCTATGGCTTTTAATACCATGTCTTTGACTGGCCCAGCCCCGCCGATCAATTCCAGAATGATTTCAATTTCGGGATCATTGATGATTTCAAAAGGATCGGTCGTTAAGGTTATGCCTTGCGTATCGCAAATACGTTGCTTATCTAAATCTTTGGCCGAGGCGCGGGTGATAATGATTTCACGACCTGCCCTGCGAGCGATTTCCGCCGCATTTCGCTTCAACACATTGACGGTGCCGCCACCGACAGTACCTAATCCTAATACACCTACTTTTACCGGTTTCAAATCAAACTCCAGTTAAAAAATTATTATTGTTCCATCGTTTTATATGAGAACAATGAAAACTCACCACTTAACTAATAAGCTCCAGTCTTTTTTCTATACGTTGAATACGGTCAACAATTTTATCGAGAGTAACTTGCTGTCTCGCATCAGTTTCGTCACCATGGGCAACTTCATGTTTAACAGAAACTATTGATAACTCAAGACTGGACATGCGATGTTTAAGATCGGACATATCATCAGCTATTTGGTCAACTCTGCCTCGAATATGACGTAAATGTTCTAAAACAATATTTTCTATGTTGTCCGACATGTTCACTCCTAATGATCTTCTCAAGTAGACGGAGGTTCAAACGCTGATAAAAAAATCCGCTTAATCCGTATTCCATTAAAATCCAAATCTAACGAACTCACAGAATTATATAACCTTATCCTTCTTCATCATATTGCGAATGCCGCGAACCGCCTGACGGGTACGGTGTTCATTCTCAATCAGGCCGAACCTGACATGATCATCGCCATGTTGGCCGAAGCCAACCCCCGGCGAAACCGCCACTTTGGCTTCCGCCAGCAGCTTTTTGGAAAACTCAAGCGAACCCATGTGCTGATACGCTTCGGGAATACGTGCCCAGACAAACATAGTTGCTTTCGGTTTTTCAACCGGCCAGCCGGCTGCGGTTAAGCCATCGCACAGTACATCGCGTCTTTTACGGTACATCTCGGCAATTTCAGCAACGCATTCCTGCGGGCCTTCCAACGCAGCAATCGCGGCAATTTGGATCGGCGTAAAGGTACCGTAATCCAGATAAGATTTAATGCGAGCCAGAGCGGAAACCAGTTCCTTGTTGCCGCACATAAACCCAACACGCCACCCAGGCATGTTGTAACTTTTCGACAGCGAGAAAAACTCGACTGCAATGTCTTTTGCGCCTTCGACTTGAAGAATCGACGGCGCTTTATAGCCGTCGAAAACGATGTCGGCATAAGCGATATCCTGTACCACCCAGATGTTATGCTCTTTGGCGACAGCGATAATTTTTTCAAAAAAATCCAGTTCCACGCACTGACTGGTCGGATTGCCGGGAAAATTAAGAATCAGCATTTTCGGCTTGGGCCATGAATCGATAATGGCTTTGTGCAGTTCCTCAAAAAAATCGCCGCCCGGAACCATCGGCACATGCCTAAGATCGGCACCCGCAATCACTACGCCATAAGGATGTATCGGATAAGCAGGATTAGGCACCAGCACAACATCGCCCGGACCTAAAGTCGCCAATGCCAAATGTGCCAAACCTTCTTTTGAACCTATGGTAACAATGGCCTCGGTTTCCGGGTCCAAATCAACATCAAAGCGGTTTTTATACCATGTGCAAATGGCTTTTCTTAATCGAGGTATGCCCTTGGAAACCGAATAACGATGCGTATCCGGACGTTGAGCCGACTCAACCAATTTGGCTACGATATGCTCAGGCGTGGCCTGATCGGGATTACCCATGCCAAAATCAATAATATCTTCTCCCGCCGCTCGGGCCTTGGCTTTCAGATCAGTGACAATGTTAAAAACGTAAGGGGGTAAACGACTTATTCTATGAAATTGTTCCATTGACTGCTCTTGAAAAACCGGTGTTTAAGTGAAAGTTAAAAATGTTGCCCAAGGTACTGTTTTTAATAGGCTATGTCAAATCGGAACTGGCTGTGTGCAGGAACAGCTTCCGCTTCCTGCGTTGCTCTACCTCCTGCATCCATGCAACCGTGCTCACGCCCCTTACCTAACCGCATGTAGGCAAAGCCTACGTTGACATATATCCTATCAAACGGAAACAGCGCCCGGACAGGAGGCTAGTGACTCAAACTCAATACGTGCTCCACGCGTATCAAATCTTCTTTTGTATCGACACCGGCGGACGGTGTTTTATCGACGACATGAACTTTAATGGCCTCGCCACGCCACAGTATTCTCAGTTGTTCCAGGAATTCAATCGACTCAAGCAATGAGGCATCCCATAGGCAATAGCGGTTTAAAAAATCAACCGTGTAAGCATACATGCCTATATGCCTGAGATGAGGCAGTTTCCCTGAAGGCTTACCGCCTGAATGGGCAAACGTATCCCTTTCCCAAGGAATGGGTGCGCGACTAAAATAAAGCGCGTAACCGGCATGATTCAAAACCACTTTGACGGCGTTCGGATTGAAAATTTCTTCCTGATCGGTAATTTTTGCAGCCAGCGTCGCGATACCCGCCAGCTGTTGACCGGCCAATGCCTCAGCGGCATCACGGATATAAACCGGTGGAATAAGCGGTTCATCGCCTTGCAGATTAACGATGACATCATCACCGGCCCAACCGCAAAGCCTTGCAACTTCGGCAATTCTTTCAGTACCGCTTTGATGGTCGGCGCGGGTCATTACCGCTTTAAACCCTAAATCGCCGACCGCTTGAAAAATCCGGTCATCGTCAGTGGCAACAATGATTTCGTCGGCATCGGCTTCTTGTGCACGTTCGCAGACATGGGCAATCATCGGTTTGCCTGCAATGTTCAATAATGGCTTACCCGGCAATCTTGTTGAGCCGTATCTCGCCGGAATGACGACTTTGAAACGCACACTCATCTGGATAAGGCGTCGATTTCGTCGTTAGTTAATTCGCGGGCCTCATCTTCAAGCATGACGGGAATATCGTCACGGATAGGGAAAGCAATACGGTCGGCTTTGCAGATAAGCTCCTGCTGAGACTTGTCATAAATCAACGGACTCTTGCATAAAGGACAGGCCAGAATATCGAGCAGTTTTTTATCTATCATGGTTTTCTCTTGCTTTTAAAGTAAACGGCAATTTCGCCTTGGTGTCATTTTACAGCATTTTACAGCATTTTTAAGCAGCCTGTTTTAGCACGTGCCGGTTCGCCGCAATCGGTGGCTAAATCACTGATAACCTAAATCGACAGAGATTATTAACTATGGTCAAATAGAATTAGAGGATTTATACATGACTGCGCTATCGTGGTGTTTATATTGCATGATTCAGGCTATCGCATTGCTAGTTGCCGCGAACGGTGCGCCGGTGTTGATCAATAAAGCATTGGGCAAGCGCTGGACATGGCCGGTGGATAATAAGCTGGAATGGTCCGATGGCCGGCGCTTGTTTGGCAACACCAAAACCTGGCGCGGCTTATGCTCGGCTATTTTCTGTACAACCTTGGTAGCCTTTTTAAGCGGAATAGAGCCTTTAACCGGCCTATTATTTGGCGTTTTGACAATGGCCGGCGATTTACTGGCGAGCTTCATCAAGCGCCGAATGGGATGCAATGAAAGCAGCCGGGCGCGAGGTCTCGATACAGTGCCTGAATCGTTGTTACCGATATTTTTGTTAAAAGAACCGCTGGCGCTGAGCCTGATCGACATCATCGTGATTGTGGCGCTTTTTTTTCTGATTGAGGAATTGATCTCGCCGGTTCTTTACCGGTTGCATATTCGAAAGCGGCCTTACTAATTAGAAACATATATGACTGAAAAAGGATTACGAATATTAACCTACAACATCCATAAAGGTTTTAATGTAGGCAACCGGCGATTTGTGCTACATCATATTAAAGATGCTTTGATAGCCGCCGATGCCGATTTAATGTTCTTGCAGGAAATGCAGGGTGAGCATATACATCACCAGAAAAAAATCCCCGACTGGCCTGTTTTACCCCAGCTTGAATTTCTCGCTGAAAATGTTTGGCCTTTCCACGCTTACGGTAAAAATGCGATTTATAACGCCGGTCATCACGGCAATGCTATTCTGAGCAAACATCCGTTCGAACGCTGGGAAAATATTAACGTATCACCTTTTCCCTGGGCCAGCCGCAGCCTGTTGCATGGCGTTATCCGATTACTGGGAAGCAGTCAGGATGTGCATATTGTGTGCATTCATTTCGGCTTGACCGGCAAAGAGCGCCGCCTGCAAATCGGCAAATTATGCGCACGTATCGATAGTCATGTGCCGTATGATGCGCCGCTTATCATTGCCGGTGACTTTAACGACTGGCTGGGACAAGCAGACCGCTTCTTCCATGACCATTTGGGTTTGCAGGAGATTTTCCATGAAATCCATGGACGCTATGCCCGCAGCTTTCCGGCCTGGTTGCCATTTTTGCCGATGGACCGCATTTATTATCGCGGTTTAACCCCGGTATCGTGTGAGCGGCTGACCCACGCACCGTGGCATGCGCTTTCAGATCATGCACCTTTGATAGCCACGTTTACCTTATGAACAGCACACAATCCAAACTGACCTTGCCCAACCTGCTGACCGGGTTTCGTTTCGTGGCCGCGCCGATGTTATTGTGGCTGGCATGGCATGGACATGGAATTGCTTTTATGACGCTATTAGCAGTTGCTTTTCTTACCGACTTGCTCGATGGCTTGGCGGCCCGACTGACCGGCCAAGTTACCCAGTTCGGCGCCACGCTCGACAGCTGGGCGGATGTCATCACCTACTTGACCATAGCACTATGTTGCTGGTGGCTATGGCCTGACGTGGTGAGCAGGGAACGGCTTTATGTCGGCCTGATTGTCGCCAGTTGCCTGCTGCCTGCCCTTGCAGGTTTTTTCAAGTTCGGGATTTTTACCAGCTACCATACCTGGACGGTAAAAATCGCCGCCGGGTCCATGGGTTTGACTTTGTATGTGCTGTTTCTGGGTGGTCCGACTTGGCCGTTTAGAATTGCTGCGATAATCTGCATAGTTGCAGCCGTTGAAGAGATAGTAATCACCCTGCTGCTGCCTGAACCTGAGTCCAATCTGCGTTCAGTCTGGGAAGTGCTGAAGCGATACCGACAACCCTAGTCACCTCCAACTTTCATGGACTGCTACAATTACTGCAAGTAATCCGCAAAACATCATTTGTCATTTAATGTCTACACAATTGCTAAACCAATACCCATCACTGGATCAAAAAGAACCACAAGAAGCCAAATTAACGCTTGAACAGGTGTTGCTTTGGTTACAAGAAGACGGGATGATTTCGGACGCGGACCTTGAAAAGAGCCGGATGTACGGAAAATCTTCCACCAGCCAGGCCAAACACCCGCTCAATATTCTGGTCGAATGCGCTGTAACCGACCAAACCCAGCTTGGAAAACCGTTAACGCTTGAAAACTTAACCCAGTGGTTGGCAAAGAAAGTAAACCTGCCCTATTACTACATTGATCCGCTAAAAATCGACATTCCTTCGGTGACGTTAATTTACAGTCATGCTTATGCGGCAAATTACAACATCCTGCCGATTAAAGTCAGCAAGGATGAAGCCGTCATTGCTACCGCGGAACCTTATATTCGGGCTTGGGAAGCGGACCTTAAAAAAATCCAGCCGGGCCAAATAACCCGTGTGTTGGCTAATCCCGATGAAATCAAACGCTATTTGGGCGAGTTTTACGCATTTGCCAAATCATTAAAAGGAGCGACCGATAACTCGGCCAACCAGTCAACCAGCACTCTTTATAACTTTGAACAATTGGTTGAACTGGGCCAGATCAATAATCTTGATGCGGAAAATCAGCATATCGTCAATTTGGTCAACTGGTTGATGCAGTATGCGTTCGATCAGCGTGCCAGCGATATTCATATCGAGCCTCGCCGTAACCAAGGCAATGTACGCTTTAGAATCGACGGCATTTTGCATGATGTCTATCAGTTACCCGCAGCCGTTATGAATCCGGTGATGAGCCGGTTAAAAATTCTCGGCAGAATGAACATTGCCGAAAAAAGATTGCCTCAAGACGGACGCATTAAAACCCATATATCCGGAAAAAAAGAAATCGAGTTACGGCTTTCGACAATGCCCAGCGCTTTTGGCGAAAAGATGGTCATGCGTGTTTTTGACCCCGAAGTACTAACACGCGACTATAAACAACTGGGTTTTAACACTCATGAAAAGGCAATCTGGAACAGACTGATTCAACATTCACACGGCATAATTCTGGTTACAGGCCCTACAGGTTCAGGAAAAACCACCACGTTGTACTCAACCCTGAAACATCTGGCTACACCCCAAGTAAACCTGTGTACCGTCGAGGACCCGATTGAACAGATCGAACCCAGCTTTAACCAACTGCAAGTTAAAGCCGGTATAGGACTTACTTTTGCCAGCGGCATTCGCGCTTTAATGCGTCAAGACCCCGATATTATTATGGTCGGCGAAATCCGCGATCTGGAAACAGCGGAAATGGCGATCCAGGCTTCTCTGACCGGACATTTGGTGTTTTCCACCTTACATACCAATAATGCGCCCTCGGCAGTGGTTCGTTTGCTGGATATTGGCGTTCCCGCTTACCTGATTCAACTGACTTTATTAGGCGTGATGGCGCAACGCCTGGTGCGTGTTTTATGCCGTAACTGCAAAAAACAGGTCGGCATTAATGATGAACAGTGGTCCCGATTGATTACGCCTTATACAGCTGCAACTCCCGCCTATGTGTACGAAGCAGTAGGTTGTAAAGAATGCAGATATACCGGATATTCGGGCCGAATCGGCATTTATGAAATATTCAGCAACTCACCGGTATTAAAAAAATTAATGGTCAGCGGTTGCGACAGTGCCGTTCTGCAAAAACAAGCCATGCTTGAAGGCATGAGACCGTTACGCCTGAGCGCGGCGGAAAAAGTAGCGTCGGGAATAACCAGCGTTGATGAAATGCTGAGAGTCACGCCTGAAAACATTGAGGATTAATGTTCCAGCCACTTTACCTGTCAAGCCGCTTTTCGCATTCGCAAAAGTGTCTGCGGGACACCCAAAAGATCATTATTTCGCCATGGGTGGCAAGGCCCAGCCTAGGGCATGCGGCGCTCGCCAGAAAAATGGCCCTATTCGACCGCTACGCCTTGCCCATTGACGCCTTACTTAGGGCTGGGACCATATTGATTGTCGCCGGACGTACTGTCTTGAATCATAAAAATAAAAAGCACGATACCGCCGATAACCGGAATCAACGGAATTAACAACCACCAACCGCTACGGTCGGTGTCATGAAGCCTCCGAACCGTTACCGCTATGCCGGGAATCAAGACGGCCAATGAGTAAAGGCCACTTAACAGGCCGACGCCGGTTTCAGCATTAAAAGAGCCGCTAACAAAATCAATGGTCGCAAAAAAGACGCTGATAAGAATATTAAATAATATGAAGAACCAATACTCTTTTCTCCTGGCTCTCCCGTTGAACTCCGCATATTTTTTCAAAGCTTCCAGATACCAATTCATGATCTTTTCCTTCCGGTTTGCCCCATTGAAGTTGTTAGCCGACTGCCGGGGTAATGCAGTCAGCTAAGATATTGATGGTTTCTCAAGTGTTTGCCGGAAACACCCGTTCTCGCTACCGCTCGAACCGGCTTATTCCAGCCTACGGGACTATTCATAATGCGTCCACATTCTCAGTATCTTGATCGTACCTTGATCGCTCAGAACCTCATAGACTAACCGATGCTGAATATTGATTCGTCTCGAATAAGCGCCCGAAAGATCACCCACAAGCTTTTCGTACGGAGGCGGATTCTGATAGGGATTGGTTTCGATGAGTTTGAGTAAAGCAATAGCCTTTTCTTTTAAGCCCGCATTAGCCAGTTTTTTTGCATCTTTTTTGGCTTGTGCTGTGTAGACCAACAGCCAACTCACCAATCAAGCTCCTTTTCGCATTCGCTAACGGCTGTATTCATGCCGTCATGTATGGATTCGCGCATGCCTGGAACAGACAGCAAATATAAGGTTTCCTGGATTGCAGACCAATCTTCTTCCGCAATAAGAATTGCATTGTTGCGTTTGCCTGTAATAACGACAGGTTCATGGGATGTTGCGGCATCATCAATGAGCCGGTAAAGATTCGCCCGTGCCTCACTTGCGCTTAGTGTCTGCATTTTAATGCTCCAAGGTTAGACTGAGACTTTATCGTACGCTATGGCGTACTGAAATACAAAAAATATGGCAAGGCTATACTCCTATATGGCATAGGTTTCGATTGACAACATTGTTGGGCGTCAAGATGTTGCCCGACTATGATAGGTGTTTGCCGGAATAAGCCGGTTTTCGCTCTCGCTCAAACCGGCTTATTCCGGCCTACGGGACTATTGATGTGCTTTTTTAATTCTGAGATTGACAGCGGTGGCTCGCTAGTATGGAGCATCGCATGGCAGTTTGGACAAACTGGAACTAAGTGCGTGTTTTAAAAGTGACAAAAACAGCTAAAATGCAAAAATAAGCATTTCTG
>NZ_DAIUEH010000061.1:0-27815 GCF_036845245.1 Methylobacter sp. | reverse complement strand
TCGTAATCATACCTGTTAACATAACCTATACGACTAGGGTTGCGAAAGTCCTATTAATATTAATTCAGTTAGTTGCGCTGTATCAGGATTTTGTAAGTGTTTTTTTACTTCCTCTACCAATTGAGATTGTAAATCTAAGTCTGCTTTCACTTGTTCCTGTAGTTGTTTCGTTTTTTCTGCTTCGATTTGCTCCTGTAGTTGTTTTATTTTGTCTGCTTCTATTTGCTTTGATTGAATATATATGGAATAGCCAATACATGATATTGCAAAAATACTGATAATTAATACTGGGATGCGTTCGCTTGCAGCAAGCGAACCTTTTTTTGCGACCAAAACCAATAAAATGACTATCGAGAGGACGGTCCCACCAACAGCCAAGGGCAGTAAAAAATTTCCCGTTAAAAAGTAAATGGATAGCAGGGCATTAACAAAGACAAATATTCCGCCAACCCAATTAAGGGTATTGTTCTCAAAAATTTTAGCCACTGATTGCCTACTCTTTTATTGTTTTTGTTGTAGAGGGTGGAAGGACTGCTCACAGGGTAATTAATAACGGTGCTTAGCGGGTTTGGAGTGTAGCTGGTTTTCCCCGCCTATGCTATTTAGTTTTGGTGTAAGGGGAAATCTGAATTTTGCCGGAAATTGAAAGGCCAATTCCCCCGAGGCCAGCGTAGTGGTCGCAGTAGAAAAAAATCTGGGTTGGGAGTAATCCGGGATCAACCTCGGGCTGCTCCACTCAATAGGGCCAGCAGGGGGCATCGTGCGCCTTTTCGAACTCTACCTGTGTTGGAAATTTTGATTCTTGAAATAAATTACCCATGAAAGATTCCAATATAATCCTGTCTTTTGGTATTCACAAATGGGGCGCGATGTACTCCATAGCGGGCTTGGCTATAGGTTGAGAGCGTTCGACCTTGCATTCTGTAACTTTGTGACATTTTTGGCAGAACATTATCGTCATATGTATTTTTTCTTGTTGTTTTGCATTTTCTTTATTCTAACTTTATGGTTTCACAACTTACGAAGAAGTGATGATTGTAAATATTAAGTTAAGTTTGATTAATGCATTGTATTTTATTTCGATATTCATCTAGCACATACATTGCATTAAAGTCATTGTATTGGCAAGTGAATTCTGTATCTGGCAATATAAAGTTACCCGTGAGCTTCATGCTTGGTAATGTGATCAATAGCCAAATAATTTCACATCGTTGTCGATATTTTGGTAGCAATATTACCTTTTTTTGTATTGCAGACTCTAATGCACAGCGTTCAACTTGGATTGAATCAAAACTGCTAACGGTAAAGCCCACAGCATTTACGCTATCAGTTCTTTGCGCAACAATTGAATTAATCATATGCAGTGATGGATATTTGTTTTTGTCTGGAATAATGTTATGAATTTCATATAGTCGATCTATTAAAAATAGTTTTGACTGATCGTATAGAAATTCGCCAAGGCCGCGATAAACAATTTTTCTTTTTTCTACTGTAACGTTACCGTTAAATCCGACCCCAAATACAAAGGGTTCACCTCCTTTTTCGTTGTATATTTTTATGGCCTTTTCAACAATGAATGTTAGGTCAGATTCGGTTTTTGCAGAGTTATAGATACCAAGGTCACGGTAAACTTCTGTAACTTCTACGCCCACAGACTGACCATCTATATTTACTATAAAATCTGGAGATTCTTTATCTTTATCAACTACTTCATAACTCGTAATTCCTATGAGCTTAAAAGCCTTCTTTAGCTGTGCTAGCTCTATGTCTTTTTGTTGACTTATCGTCATTTAACAAACCTCTAAGCGCGCCAGGATTTTTCGCGAAAGCTAAAATGGATCCATCCGATTTTAGCAGCGAAAAATGACCTGGCAATTAATGCCTTCGGCGGCCCGCGTTCGTCCTCCGTCCGTCACGACGCACAACTTCGCGTTGCTACGCTGTGCGCCATGACTCCCGTAATGACTTGACGCCGTGTCGGATGGCCTTGCATTTTGACTGCGCTTCCGCTATCGCTACAACTTCGTCAAAACGCCCGACCGCTACGGCTACGCGGGGGTCGTCGTACGCCGCTCCACTAACGTTACGCTTCCTGTACTCCTTCATTGAAAGCCTAACGTGATAAATACGAAATAGCGCGGTAGGGATGGGTAAAGGTATAGCCGAAACCCATCATAATCAAGCGGAGATGCGATGGGCTTCACTTCGTGATTTACAAGGCGCATTGCTCTATCCATCTTACCTATCCAAATGCCCATAAGCCGGTAACGTTTCCAATCGATTGTCATCACGGGGTGTACCCACCGTAAAATGATACAGGCTTTGGAACTTATTATCCTTGATGCCTAAAATCTCATGCACGCTGTCATCAAAATAACAGCCGATACCGGTGCCGCGTATGCCTGCTGCTTCGGCTTCCAGATATAGCACTTGACCTATCAAACCGCATTCCCAGAACAAACGGCGGTAGAGCCACGGTGCAGCTTCGATGGTTTCGGCAAATTCCGCAACCATGCCCAGACTGAAAGCGCTGTCGCTGGCGATGGGTTGATGGCAGGACAATGTTTTGGCAACCTGTCTGCAATCGCCTGTATACAAATGATAAAGCGGTAAAGTTTCGGATATTTTTTGCCAGTCGAAATCAGCCAGGGTCGCAGCCTGCAATGATTCAACAGCATGGTTATGTCTCGGTAGCGCATAGATGCCGGGAGCTAAACCTTCAACACGATGGACAAAAATAAACAGGTGGATTTTCGGCGGCCAGCGCCACAGGTCAAATGCGGCTGTAGTCGGCAGGACGGCAGCCAGCATTCGGTAAAAATCGGTTTGCGGCAACGGCGACATTTTACCGTCAAATTGTTGTGCGCTGCGGCGCTGACGGATGATTTGGCTTGCGGTTTTTGTGCAGGACGATTTTGTTGCGTGTTGGTCGCATCGGTTCCCTACCGATTGCGACACTTCCGCCATCCTTGGCGGTCGTCGAACCGCTTGCCACTCCAGTTCTTCAGTTTGCGGTTTGCTTGCAGCAGACGAGACCTCATCAATGACCGGCCACTTATACATATGATAAGCGCGAAGGCTGTCGGCTTTACCGAACCAAGCTCCTGATTGAGCGGCTTCCAGCAGGGCTTTGATATCTAATGGCTGGTTGTCGGCATGGGTATTAATTCGGCAAACAATATCGGGGGATTCATGTTCCTGTTTTTTAAAATCATCCCGATCAAGCCCTAATAGCTTGGCGATGTCGTCATCCGACCATTCGGCCAGTAATTCAACCGACCAACCCAGTATCGCCGCCGAGTATCGCAACGCTCCCAAAGCATGGCCTATATCATGTTGGCAGTAGCGGAAAGCTCTCTCCCCGTATTTCCAGGCTTCGCGCCAATGGACTGAAGATAAACCGATTAATATGCCGGAATCGGGCAAATTGTCGGAAAACCGACAACGCTGTTCAAGGCTATGATTGTGGCTGACATAGTGATAAACCCCTGATTTAATCAAGTTATCGCCAGGGATGGTGTGTATTCCGCTAACCCGCCGGGAGCGGGTGCGGTCCTCGCCGGTGCTGATCAAGTAGGCTTCGGTCGGATGCAGGTTGCCGCTGGAAGGATTGCAACGCAATGCCCAGCGGCTTGGACCGAATTGTTTCCATGCCGACAGGCCGAAAGCCAATTCCAGCAATAAACCGGCATTAGTTATGTTTAACGGTTTAGCTGAGATTGTTTCCGGGTTATCCAGGTCGGTAAATAGCGGTTCAAGTTCGGCTCCGGGTAAGGGCAGCGTGACAATTTCGCAACCGGAGAAATGCCGGAATTGATCGGGTTGGTCTTCCCAGTCGATTGATTCAGGGCCTTTGGCGTAGCGCTCCAGGGTGTGCTTGGTGCGATTGTGGTAGGTCAGGACGATTTCGGTTTGTTGGTTCATAATGGGTTCAGTCCAAAAAAAGCCTTCGTCAAAAGGCTACTAAATTTAAAGCGGGACAAATAAAGAGTACAGGCTCTGCCTGTTCGCAAACAAAGCTTGTGCTTCTTGTATAGTTCCGCCTTAAGTTGTAATCGTTTCATATAACGCCGAGCGCGAAGCAAATCCGGGAAGCCATGGATGGGTAATCCTGAATTAGGTTATAGGAGATTGGTTTAGCCACAAGATTGATTTTCCATCACGCACTTCACGTCCCTGTGCTCTGATTTCGGCACAAATCTGCATGGAACAGATTTGCCTTTACCCAAAGGGCATCAGGCAGGATAGCCTGATGCGATTCCCTGCCGGGATGACGATGTTTTCTTTAAATTGGTGGGTATGGACAATATACGCCATTCAATTATTGAAACTTGAGTTCGAGTCCTCCGTGGTGAAAATCTTTACCCTAACTATTAATTAATTAACCCACTTAGGCTCCATGGCCAAATCTTCAACCCAGCATCCAATCGGATTGCCCAGGTTCATATCCTTATCTTCAAAGCGCACCAAAAAAACACTGCGATTCGGCTCTTCTTCCACATGCCCGATCAGAGTGATCACTCCGCGAGTTCCGGCTTCGGCTAATATTTCGCCTTCGGCACCCTCAGGTATTGAGCCATCATCAATAATCGTTTTGGCGGCATAAACGACATCACCTATATCTAGATCTTCTACTTTCATTTCATATCTCCGTTTATTTTGTAGCAAAGCTTACATTGTCAGTTGATTGTGTCATTGAAACCTGTTTGTTAATACGCGGCATATTGTAGGGTTTCTATGTTAAGGCCTTATTAAATAAGCCTTTAATAAATAAATAACAAAATGGCATACAGGTTGCTTTAGGTATTAACAAGAACGATGCCATACATTCAGGAGTGCATAAAAATGATTACATTAACAGAAAAAGCCATTAGCGCAGTCGGTCGCTTTATTTCCGGTTCGGAAACACCTACAGCAGGTCTACGTATAGAAGTTACCGATGGCGGTTGCTCGGGTTATCAATACGGATTGAAACTCGAGGGCAGTCACACACCGGAAGATACTGTCATTGATTACGGTGAGGTGAAAGTATTTATTGATCCTACCAGTATGCCGATGCTTGACGGTATGTCCGTCGACTTTCTCGACAGTATTGAAGGTTCGGGGTTTAAGTTTACCAACCCTAATGCAGCTAAAAGTTGCGCTTGCGGTACTTCATTTAATACCAGTACCGAAGGTACTGGAACTAAAACCTGTTCTTAACATAGCAGAAAATCTAATTCGAGGATAAAGACATGTGGGATTATTCAGACAAAGTTAAAGAACATTTTTTTAACCCAAAAAATGCGGGCGCGGTCGTTGATGCCAACGCGACCGGCGAAGTGGGTTCAATCAGCTGCGGCGATGCATTACGGCTGACGCTGAAGGTCGATGATGAAAGTGAAGTTATCCTTGAAGCAGGCTTTCAAACTTTTGGTTGCGGCTCGGCAATTGCTTCCTCATCGGTACTGACCGAAATTATTAAAGGCATGACGCTGGATGAAGCTTTAAAAGTGACCAATCAGGATATTGCCGATCATCTGGAAGGTTTACCACCTGAAAAAATGCACTGTTCGGTCATGGGTCGTGAAGCTTTGCAAGCGGCAATAGCGAATTACCGCGGCGAAGAGTGGAAAGACGATCATGAAGAAGGTGCGTTAATCTGCAAATGCTTTGCGATTGATGCGGTGATGATCGAAGAAATGGTCTGGGCGAATAAATTGCGCACCGTTGAAGATGTCACCAACTTTACCAAAGCAGGCGGCGGATGCGCATCTTGCCATGAAGACATTGAAGCGATTTTGGAAAAAGTATTGGCCGAAAAGGGCGAGAAATTCGATCCGACTGCGGCACCGGTAGCAGCTCCGGAAAAAATCGCAGCCGTTAAAGGACCGATGACCAATTTGCAACGCATCAAGAAGATTGAGGAAGTGCTGGAGTCGTTAAGACCGGCATTGATGGCGGACGGCGGCGACGTGGAATTGGTCGAAGTCATCGGCAACACCGCTTACGTCAACATGACCGGCGCCTGTAACGGTTGCCAAATGGCGGCGATGACGATTGCCGGAATTCAACAACGCTTAATGGAAGTGATGGGCGAGTTCATTAAAGTCGTACCGGCATCGGAAATGGCGAAACTGGTTAATATTGAGGTGGCGTGATGACTGACATTTACCTGGACAATAATGCCACCACCAAGGTTGATCCTGCGGTGGTCGATGTGATGATTCCTTATTTCCTTGAGCAATACGGCAATCCATCATCCATACATAAATTCGCCGACGGCGTGGCGCGCGGGCTTAAGCAGGCCCGGCAGCAGGTTCAAGCCCTGATCGGCTGCGAGCATGATTCCGAAATCATTTTTACTTCTTGCGGCACTGAATCCAACTCCACGGCGATTTTGTCTGCAATCAAGGCGCAACCGAACAAGAAAGAAATTATTACCACCATGGTGGAGCATCCGGCGATTTTAAGCCTGTGCGATTATCTTGAAAAAGAAGGCTACACAATCCATAGGTTGCCGGTCGATAAAGCCGGACGTTTAAACCTGGAATCGTATAAAAAACTGTTATCCGACCAGGTGGCGATTGCATCGGTGATGTGGGCTAACAATGAAACCGGCACGATTTTCCCGGTTGCCGAAATGGCGGAAATGGCAAACGCCGCAGGCGTGATGTTTCATACCGATGCTGTTCAAGCGGTTGGCAAGATTCCGATGATGTTGCAGGATACCAAAATCGATATGCTGTCGTTATCGGGACATAAATTACATGCACCCAAAGGCATCGGTGTTTTGTATCTTCGCCGAGGCACACGTTATCGTCCTTTATTGCGCGGCGGTCATCAGGAGCGCGGAAGAAGGGCAGGGACTGAAAACAGTGCGTCCATTGTCGGCCTGGGAAAAGCCTGTGAGCTGGCGTTAGAGCATATCGAATATGAAAACACCAAAGTCAAAGCCATGCGCGACCGTCTTGAGCGGGGCATTACTGAAGAGATTCCGCATTGCTTCGTGACCGGCGACCTGTATAACCGTCTGCCTAACACCACCGACATCGCTTTTGAATATATCGAAGGCGAGTCTATTTTGATGTTATTGAATAAAGCAGGCATTGCGGCATCGAGCGGTTCGGCGTGTACTTCCGGCTCTTTGGAACCTTCGCATGTCATGCGGGCCATGGATATTCCTTACACCGCCGCACACGGCACTATCCGGTTTTCTTTCTCGCGCTATAACACCATGGCGGAAGTGGATGAAGTATTGAAAGTGATGCCCGGCATTGTTGCGACATTACGCAAGTTGTCGCCATATTGGTCTGGAGATGGGCCGGTGGCCAATCCTGAGCAGGCTTTTGCGCCGGTGTATTCGTAAATAATTTAGAAAATGTTGGGCTGACGTAAGGAAGCCCAACATTATTGTCTTAAAGAAACAATTACTTGAGATAATTCTTAATTTCCATTGCCCCATCAAAAACGTCCAAAATATCAATGCGTTTTTCATCCACGATCTTATAGGCGATGCGGTAATGGCTATAGTAAATCACGCGGATTTATAAGACACATCAATAGGATAAATGCCACCTAACTCAGGAAATTCTACCAAAAGCTTGGCTTTTTCGAGAATCTTGTTAACCGTGTTCCGAGCTGCTTTGGGATTGTCATTGGCGATATAGACATAAATTGCCCGGAGCCATCCAACCGCCTCGTCAGTCCAATTGATCTTCACCATGAAGTTATCTGCTTTTCCAACTGTTCTTGTGAAATGACGCGATCATTTAAAGAATCCTGTAAGCCGCGTTCCAGCATGAGTTTAAAGGCTAATTCCTTAATAATCTCTTCAACACTGACATCATCAGGCATTTCGTCTAGGGTCTTTTGGACAAATTCTTTGGCTAGTAATGTTGAACTCATAATTTACCTCTTTGTTTCGCTAGTTCCCAAGCTCCAGCTTGGAAATTCGGTGTTGGAAGCTCTAGCTTCCCGTTTCGCGAAGCTAGAGCTTCGCCTTCTAGTTTCCCAATCTGGAGCTTGGGAGCCAGCGCAAACTTATATTCTAATAATTCCCGTGCCTGGAGTTCGTAAAGCAATAAGCCATTTTTTAATCATTTCGCCATTTACTTCTTCAATAGGATAAGCTCTTGATGAAATGGTCTTTCTTGCCCCAGGGCTAAGTTCTGATGTTGTAACAAGTAATCCTTTTTTTGCATTTTCATACATAACATCTGCATAAAGCCCTTTGACAACCACTTTGTCTATTTTTTCCTTTTTACGTTTACACTGAATTATGAATTCAGGCGAGTCGTTTTCATCTTCACTCCAAACTCTCAAATCAACACCGTCATCATTAGAACCAGGGCCAATTTCTACTTTAAAACCAAACTTAATAAAACACTCACCAACTAACTCTTCAAATTTTCGCCAATGAATTGAGCCTAACTTTTCTTGATTAGCCGAAAGAAAGTCTATAAAACGCTGGTCAAAAAAAACTCCTTCATTTCCTGTATGATCAAATCGTTTAAATAAATCCGATAATTGGACTATGTCAGACCAATCGCGCCATCGACCCTTAGAATGTGGAGTAAAAGACATTAAACGATCATATTCTTCGATTAGTTGATACATGGATTTCATGCCATGAACACCGTACTTTTCTTTCGCTTTTAAAATCATCTCGGTAAGGTAGTTACCATTAAATTCATCTTTGATCATCATGTAATGTTCAAAAATGCGCCAAATGTCAATAACAAACTGCTGACCACCTGGCTTCATAAACTCGTCGCGAAATAGGGAAAAAATTTCAAGTATCCCATTGTAACGCCTATCAGTTAGGCCAACTTTATGAAGAATATTGTAATAAAGTTCTTCATAATTCTCTGATCTAATTCGTATTCCATATTTTTCTGATTGCATAATGTCATCAGGATAGGAAGTATCAGATAAAAGTTCATACATATCCTCAATTGATACAGCAATACCTGCTTTATAACCAATCAACTCATGTAAGTGATCTGCAAATTCGCCTTTATCAAACCACATGGCCCCCATAAACAATCACTCCTCTAAGTAGGATATGCTATAAATTAAAATTATCATTCTTAAGCTTCGGACTCATACAGTGCCGGAGCGGATGGGAACTATAAATCTTCCTAATGTTTTTGCGATGTCTGGGCTACGTGGCTACATCTAACCCATGTCGAATGTTTCGGACAGGTAATATGCTTCGTTCGGCTTTAATCATAGCAACCCTTTTTCACCCCACATCAGCCAACAAACTTTCATACGGTATGCTCAAGCCGTCGTGCAAGCGTTTTATCATTCTCAGGCTCAACGGACGTTTGCGGTTAAGCACTTCCGAAACGCGTCCGCTGCTGCCGATATAGGCTTCCAGGTCACGGTTATTAAGGTTTTGTTGTTCCATTCTGAATTTGATGGCTTCAATCGGATCGGGCGGCGTTATCGCGTAGTGTTTGTTTTCATAGGCTTCAATTAAGGTGACCAACACTTCCATTTCGTCGGCTTCGGGTGTGTCGGGTTCCGCTTGAAAGACTATTTCCAGTCGTTGGAATGCGGCTTTTAATTCGTCATCGTTACGGATGGGCTTAATATTCATTGACTGTCTCCACGTTAATCAGGTCGTATTGGGCATGTGTGCCGACAAATTTTATCCAGGCGATTCCGGCTCGATACTGCATTTCAACTACTAAACGGTATTTATTGCCCCCGATATTGAATACCACTCGGTTGTTGCTACAAACGCTGGCATTTCGGTATTGGTCTTTTATGTCTTGAGGCGACGACCAATGAGCTTTAATGGCTTCTTCGTACCAGCTTTCTAATGGGCCTTTGGCATCGCGATAAGCAGATTGTTCCCAGAACTTTTTGATGGTGCTTTTGGCTATGACCCGCATGAATTGCTCGTATTATGCTCCCAAATTGGGAGAATAATAAACAAAGTTACTCCTTTATTCAAATTTGCCCTAACACCCATTCACTTTGTCGGGTTTACGACAATTTCTTGTTTTGGCGTTGCATTGTCCTGTCGCTATTGCACCAATCAAGGCTTACAGCCCGCTATTTCCGATGAATAAACAGTTGGCAAGTATTTTGCTTTATTACAATTAAGGGCATCACGTACTCATTTTAAAACACTTATCAGGTAGCTTGAGTTTAGCCATGAAAACACAGACCCGAACTATCATCATAGACGACACCACACTCAGGGATGGTGAGCAATCTGCCGGAGTCGCTTTTTCGTTGGACGAAAAGCTGGCGATTGCGACGCAGTTGGCGGGATTGGGCGTACCGGAATTGGAAATCGGCATTCCGGCAATGGGGTCGGTGGAACGGGAAGAGATTAAGGCGATTGCCGCTTTAGGGTTGCCGCCAAAGCTGCTGGTCTGGTCGAGAATGCGCCGCGACGATTTGCACGCTTGCTTAGGATTGAATGTGGACAAAGTTGATTTATCGATATCGGCTTCGGATCAACATATTCAGCATAAGCTTAGACAAAGTCGGCAGTGGGTTTTAAATGCCATTACCAGCTGTGTTCAGGAAGCGCGAAGTTTGGGTATGGAAGTATGTGTCGGTATGGAAGACGCCTCGCGAGCGGATGTGGATTTCTTGATCCGCATGGCTGAAACCGCGCAATTGGCTGGAGCAAGCAGAATTCGTTTTGCCGATACGGTAGGTATTATGGAACCGTTCGGCGTATTCGAGACGATCAAAAAGCTAAGAGCGGCAACGGATTTGGAAATCGAAATGCATGCCCATGACGATTTAGGGCTTGCTACCGCTAATACGCTGGCAGCAGCCGTGGCAGGGGCGACTCATGTTAATACCACGGTTAACGGTTTGGGCGAACGCGCCGGCAATGCCGCATTGGAAGAAGTGGTGGTTGGCTTGAAGCAATTATATGGCTTTGAAACCGGGGTCAATTTGCATAATTTGCCCGATTTGTCCGAACAAGTAGCCCGCGCTTCGGGCGATGCAATCGGCAGTCGCAAGAGCCTGATTGGCAAAAGCGTATTCAGTCATGAAGCCGGCATTCATGTCGATGGACTGTTAAAGGACCCCAATAATTATCAAGGTGTCGATCCCGCTATTGTCGGGCGTAGTCATCAATTAATTTTGGGCAAGCACTCAGGAACGCAGGGTGTGATTCACGCCTATAGACAAATAGGCATTGCAGTAAGCCGAATACAGGCACAAGCCTTATTAACCCAGGTTAGGCGCTTTGTCAGTGATACCAAAAGATCACCTAAAACCGAAGAGCTTAATCTTTTTCATCAAAATCTTTAGAGGGCGATCATCATGAACGAACATAAAGAACCGCAGTCATGCGAACCGGAACTTAAAGAGACTTTAGACATACCGGATCAGGACGATCTTTATCCCGGTTCTTTTTTCAGGATACCCGCTCCACCCAGGCTGGGTAAAACAGTTTGGAGTTTAAATTAGTTTTCTGCCGGTTTCCAATCTACAGAGACTGTGAAAGTATTTTTGAACATATGACACATACTATTTTAGTGACTTCTAGGTCATTGTTTTATTGATCGTGGGAGGGGCTTTAGCCCCGACTTTCGGGGCTAAAGCCCCTCCCACATGAATACTTTCACAGTCTCTACAGATTGGGAACCCAATGAGCAAAACTAGAGTTTCCAAAACTGAATTCCCAAGATGGAACTCGGGAACTAGCAACGAGTAAAGGACGCTGAAGCTTGAGAATTAGCAAATTTATCTCCGACCTCAATAGGAGTTTAAAAAATGGTTATGGCCATATCAGATAATATGAAAAGTAAAGCACAAGCGCCGCAGAGTTTTCTGGCCCAATGGCATGAAGATGTCCACTGTGTTTTTGGCCGCGACCCCGCAGCGCATAGTGTCTGGGAAATATTGCTGACTTATTCGGGGGTCCATGCGGTTTTAATGCATCGCGTCAGCCACCGTTTATGGAAAGCGAACTGGAAACTGGCCGCCAGGATTTTATCCGCATTCGCCAAGATGTTTACTAGCGTTGAAATTCATCCCGGCGCTACTATCGGCAGAAGATTATTTATCGATCACGCGCTAGGCGTGGTGATCGGCGAGACCACGGAAATCGGCGACGATGTCACTTTGTATCATGGCGTGACTCTGGGTGGTACGACCTGGAATAAGGAAAAACGTCATCCGACCTTGGGTAACAATGTACTTGTCGGTTCCGGAGCCAAAATTCTCGGAGCGATTACCTTAGGCAACAATGTCCGTGTCGGCGCTAATTCAGTGGTCATTAAAGATGTACCGCCTTGTTGTACGGTGGTAGGCATTCCCGGCCGCATTATTCAGAGTAAAGGCACGCAAATTCAAAACCGGCACGGTATTGATCTGGATCATCATTTGATTCCCGATCCGGTCGGAAAAGCCATCGCCTGTTTAATGGAACGGATTGATGAACTGGAAGCCAAACAAACGGAATCACCCAAAGTGATGATTGAAGAAAATTGTGATAATTGCGAGGCGGAAAGCGTCTGCACTCCCAAGAAAGAGAGCCCGGTAAAACTGGCGGTGAGGCTATAGATGGATTTGTTGGATTTTGAAGCACAAGGTTTGTATTTTGAGCAACCGGATGTTGAGGGCATAAAAGAGCTGATCGCAATTGCAGCGGACAATTATGCCAATGGCGATGCCGAATTACCTTTACTGCAAGCGTATTTTATGGCGCCTGAGTCGTTGAACGTACTGGTCGCGTTAAACCGTTTTTATTATTACCAGCATCGCCTGGAAGACGCTTTAGCGGCAACTAACAAAGCCCTGGTTGTGATCAGGCCGAGCATACCTTTTCCTGAAAATTGGCAAGAATTGCAGGCTCGCCATCTTACCGATGCATCGGCTGATTCATTGACTAATGTCAGGCTGTATTTGTTTACCCTGAAAGCTATCGGTTTTTTAAATATGCGGTTGGAAAGACTGGATTTGAGTCAGGCTATTTTTGAAAAACTGGTCGAGCTCGACAGCATGGATAGAATCGGCGCACAAGGATTATTGGAACTGGTGATCAAGCGTAAAACAGATGTAGGTTGGGTAAGCGCAGCGTAACCCAATATTTTTGAACCACGATTGTTTGAGTTGTGCTGCGCTGACTCAAAAACTGGCTGGAGCAAGATCATGTTGAAAAAAGAACTAACCGATTCATTGATGACCATCATGCCTATTGTGGCGTTTGTTATTCTGGCGCTCTACCTGCTATTTCAGGATGCCAGCTCAGTCGGTCCCCTTTAATTACCGGAGAAAATGTATGAGCTTTGAAGAAGAAATGGAAGAGATGGAATCGGCGGAGGATTTCCTACAGTATTTTAAACTGGAATATCAGCCTAGCGTGGTGCATGTTAACCGCCTGCATATTTTGCAGCGTTTTCATGATTATTTACAAAAAGCCGGTGACGATATGCCGGAAGATGAAGCGCCAAAAAGAGCGGTTTACAGCAAATTGTTGCAACGGGCTTATCAGGATTTTGTCGATTCCGATGCTCAAACCGAAAAAGTATTTAAAGTGTTTGGGATGGCTGAAGCTTCGCAAACAGCGTTTGTCTCTTTAAGCGATATAAAAACATGAACCCCGATCGCTTCGACGAAGGTCGATTTGAATTTGGCGAAACGGTCCGGGTTACCAGAAATGTCCGTAACGACGGTACTTATCCCGGTATGGATGTAGGCACTTTGTTAGTGCGGCGGGGAAGTGTGGGCAATATCCTTAATGTAGGCACTTTTCTGCAAGATCAAGTGATTTATACCGTCCATTTCCTGTCCGTTGACCGAATGGTGGGCTGTCGGCTGGAAGAACTGATCGGTGGAGATGAGCCTTGGAATCCCAGCCGCTTCGAGTTCAGGGACAAGGTGGTTTGCACTATTGACTTGGGAATACAAGGGAATATCCTGTTTCCTAAGGGTACGGATGGCGAAGTTTTTAAGGTGATTAGAGATAGCGAGCTGATTCAATACCATATCGCTTTTAATGGCAGGGTTCTGCAAGTGCCTGAAACAGCGCTTGCTCCCGCACACCCTGAGTCATTTAACGAACCAGAGTTTTGATATGACTGTAATTGATAAACCTATCCAGCTGGAAACTTACAATTTATTAAGGGCGGCTTTAGCCTTATTCAAAAAGTCGCCGAATGAATTGGCCGAAGCTGAGCTAAAGCAGGCGCAAACTCAAGCTTTAAATGAGTTCAAGATTGAGAGCAGGGTGCTGAATACGCCGGAAGCCGCGGCAGTCATTATTACTGACCAGGAACTGCAACAGGCTTATCAGGAAATTCGTGACCGCTATGATGACGAGGCTGCTTTTTTTAGCGATCTGGAAAAAAACCGGCTCGATAAAAACAGCTTGCAGGCGGCATTGCAACGCCAGTGTAAAGTGAATACGGTGCTAGAATTGATTGCCAGTCGTGCGCCTGCTATCAGTGAGGTTGATATCGGCATCTACTACCATCTTCATGCCGAGCAATTTAATCGCCCTGAAATGCGCGAAGTCAGCCATATTTTTATCAGTATTAATCCGGATTATCCTGAGAATACTCTCGAAGCGGCTTTAAGTCGCACTCAGGAACTTGCCGAAAAACTGCATAAAAAACCGCACAAATTTGCCGATCTGGCATTAAGGCATTCGGAATGCCCTACTGCTTTGCAAGGCGGCGTTCTGGGCACAGTGCCGCGCGGCACGCTTTATCCTGAATTGGATGCGGTATTGTTCAACTTAAAACCGGGTGAAGTCAGCAATGTTGTCAAATCGGAAATCGGTTTTCATGTGCTGTTGTGCAAGAGCATACAAAAAGCCGAAACCTTGTCTTTGGCAAAAGCAACCCCAAAAATACGCCAGCTAATGAAAGAACGCGCCCGGCGAACCTGCCAACGCGCCTGGTTAGCAGGTTTAGCCACTCCTGAATCTGAGGAAAGCACATCATGAGCGAGAAAGAAGTCAAACACTGTTCTTTTTGCGGCATAGAGCAATCCGCTTCGGTACCTTTGATTGCCGGTAGCGAAGGTTATATTTGCGGAGCTTGTGTGTCATTAGCTAATCAGGTGGTCAGCAATTGGAGCCGGAAAAAAGAGCTTTCCGAAATGCAGGGCGCACTGCCGATCCCTGCAAAAATCAAGGAGCATCTTGATCAATATATTATCGGGCAGCATCTTGCCAAAGAAATATTGGCCGTTGCTGTTTATAACCATTACAAGCGTTTGAAACACGAAAGCGGCGACGCGGGTTTGGGCGAATTCGACAAGGATGTGGAAATCGGTAAATCCAATATTCTGTTAATCGGCCCTTCCGGTACAGGAAAAACCTTATTAGCCAGTACCTTGGCAAAAATTGTCGGCGTACCGTTTGTTATTGCCGATGCGACAACACTGACCCAGGCCGGTTATGTCGGCGATGATGTCGAAAATATCCTGGTCAGGCTGCTGGATGTCGCGGAAGGCAATATGGTCAATGCCGAATGGGGTATCGTATACCTGGATGAAATCGACAAAATCGCCCGCAGTCCGGAACAACAAACCGGAACTCGCGATGTGTCCGGCGAAGGCGTGCAACAGGCATTATTAAGATTGGTTGAAGGTTCTCAAGTCAAAATTCCGGCCAAAGGACGCAATAAAGACGGCGAGACCACGATGGATACGCGTAATATCCTGTTCATTGCCGGCGGTTCATTTCCCGGTCTGGAAAAACATGTTGAAAAACGTTTGGTGCCGACCAATTCCGCTATCGGCTTTCATGCCGAGATGAACAAGACAACTGAAAAACCGGCATTGGAAGATATGCTGAATGCGACACAGCCGAGTGATTTACGCAAATTCGGTTTAATTCCTGAGTTTATTGGCCGTTTCCCGGTGCTGGCGCCGTTGGAACCGTTGGATGTTGATGCATTGATCCGGGTTTTAACCGAACCTAAAAATGCGCTGGTCCGTCAATATCAACAACTGTTTGCCTACGAAGGCGTGGAGTTGAAATTCGAACATGATGCCTTGGTCGAGATCGCCCAAAAAGCCATAGAACGTGAAACCGGCGCTCGCGGCTTGCGCAGCATCATGGAGCAAATCTTACGGAAAACCATGTTCGATATTCCATCCGTCAATGATGTTGAGCAATGTATTGTCGATGCTGACGTAGTTAAAGGCGAAGGCCAGATCAAGTTGATAAAAAAGGATGAGCCCAAACGGCAACAAGCCGGAGAGTAAAATGCAGGGCACGCTGAGCGTGCCCATTGAATGTTGCTACTGTTCCTCGTTCCCGCGCAGCGCGTCACTGCCATTAAGTTAAGAGATACGCTGGTTCCCAAGCTCCTGCTTGGGAACCCAGTGAGCAAAGCTCCAGCTTTGCGAGTCGGGAAGCTAGAGCTTCCCATACTGAATTCCCAAGCAGGAGCTTGGGAACTAGCACTCAGGAGAGGGAGCTTTTTTCTTAACTTAATGGCAGTGGCGCAGCGCGTGGGAACGAGAAAATGGCACCACGAAGACACGAAGGACACGAAGTTTTTAGCTTGTATAATCTTCGTGTCCTTCGTGTCTTCGTGGTGAATTAATTAACAAAAAACGAGAACCTTATGAAAACCGAAGACAAAATCCTCAAGCAGCTGGCAGACAATCCGGTCATCCTGTACATGAAAGGCGTACCGACCAATCCTCAATGCGGGTTTTCCGCCAAAACGGTCGGCATACTCAACACCACCAATATTCCTTACGCTTATGTCAATGTGTTGGAAGCGCCTTTTATCCGTGAAAAGTTACCGAGCATTTCTCATTGGCCGACTTATCCGCAATTGTTTGTTAATGGCGAATTGGTCGGCGGCTGCGACATTGTTGAAGAAATGTCCAACAACGGTAGCTTATTGCCTTTATTAACAGCTGCCGCGCCTAAAAAGGTGGAAGCTGAAACCAACGCATTGAGCGTTAGCGAAGTTACGCAACTGGTGCAACAGGGTATTGATGATGCCAAAGTGATGATCGAAGGCGAGGGCTGCGATTTATCGATCACTGTGATCAGTGCGCAATTTAACGATTTAACGATAGTAAAAAAGCAGCAGTTAGTCCTGGCAACGTTAAAAGAACCTTTAGCATCGGGTAAGCTTCATGCAGTCAGTGTTAAAGCATTTACTCCGGATGAATGGGCTGAAAAGCAAAACGCCAGCGGATTGCTGCAAATACGGCATTAAATTTCTGATGTAAAGAATAGGAAATTTCCACCATGAAGGCATGAACGACTGCAAGGATGCAGGAGGTAGAGCAATGCAGGAGCAATTGCCGAGGACACGAAGTTTTATTTTTCTTCGCGCCTTCGTGGTGAAATGGAGTTAAAGTCAGGATCAGTCATGGCAAACGACAACACAAAACCGGCCTGCACGCGTGATGAATTGGATCAATCCCGTTATTTAACGCGGAAAATCCTCTTTAAAAAACAGCCGGTTTCGGCCATTATTTTCGCGTTTGATGGCGATCCTTATGCGTATGTCAACCATTGTATGCATATGAACAGACCGTTAGATTGCGAACAGGACGCCATCTTTGACGAAACCGGCTTATATCTGCGCTGTTCGATGCACGGTTTTATTTTTGATCCCAAAACCGGAGAGTGTCAAAGTCCGGTTTGCTTTGGTCAACGCCTGCAATCGCTTCGTTTGAAAGAGATTGACGGCACCCTCTATTTTGCCGAAAAGCATCTGACACTTATCGATTGAACGGTGATAGCGATGATAGAAGAATTAGCCGTCGTGGTGAAAATAGAAAACCATCAGGTTTGGGTCGAAAGCGGACAAAACAGTGCGTGTGGCGGTTGCTTGCAAAAAGCCTCGTGTTCCACCAACGCAATCGGCAGCGTTCTTAAGAAAAAGTCGGTACCGGTTGATTGCGACATTCAACTAAAAACCGGCGATGAAGTCATGGTCGCTATCGATGAAAATCTGCTGCTTCGCACCTCCCTGTTATTGTATCTGGTGCCGTTAATTGCGTTATTTACAGGCGCAGGCATGGCCGACTGGCTGTTGATGGATAATGCCCCACATGCAGATTTATGGATTGCCGGCAGCGCGATACTGAGTTTTATTGCTTCGCTGTGGTTAATCAACAAAGCGCAAAGTCTGTTAATACTGAATTATTACGCCCGGCCTGTCGTAGTCAGGAAGATCTAACTTTGAATGCTTGTATGAATGTTTGGTCGATTGACAAAGATGCTCCGCTTAAGCTCCTGCTCTTGGAGCTCGTTCATCGTTACGGTGAAAATACGCTGGCGTTGAATAATAAAGAGCAGCACTACAAAGCCATTGAGCTATGCACGGTTAACGAGCCGGATATTTCCGCCTACATATACACTTTCGGCCAGAACGCAGGACGTTACGGCATAGACCTGAAATATCCCATTTCGATGCATAACATTGTCGGTGAAAATGAAAACCTGACTTTGGATCAGATCATAGAGATTATTTCCATCCATCTTTTTTCTTAAATTTTGCACAGTATGAACCAAGAACAACAAACCGGATTCCGTTATTTTGTGAGTTACAGCGGCGTCAAACTCCCGTTAAAGCTGGTCAACGAAATAACTGAAGACAGCTTGAATAATCGGAATACTTATTATCGTAGCCGTTTTGATGACCAAGATAGGATGCTGCTTTGCCAGAAAGTGGTTTATGGCGAGGTTGAATCCGAGCATCAGTATCAATATTACGATGATGGCGTTTTAAAACATGCGCAAATTACCGAAGATGATGAAGTGCGTGAGATTCACTTTAATGAGTCCGGTGAGATGGTGTGATTCGGTAAGCGCTAAGTTAGTCTGTATGCCCATTCATTTGCACTTTGCCTCGGAAAACAAGGTACTGATAGCCGCTATAAATCATCATCACAGGAATCAAAAAACCGATAGTTGAGAGCATAAATATCAACGTCCTGCTCGAAGATGCTGCATGGGTCAATGCTATCGAAGGAGGAATCATATAGGGATAATAGCCGATAGTCATTGCGCTCAAAGCCGCCAGAGAAATAATGACACTCCAGAAAAATGCTCTTAATTCGAAGCGCATCCGTAAAGCCCGCATCAACATAATAAAAGCAAAAGCTGACAAAACAAGAAAAAAGTCCAGGTAATGGCCTGATTCAGCATCGGCCCAGCGCACTGCAAAATAAGGATTGAGCTGGGCTGCCCAGATGACCACCGCCATCAGAATAACTATTTCCAGGGCGGCTGCAATATAGGCTTGAGTTATGCTTATTCGCTGCATTGCGCCTTCGGTCTTTATCATTAAATAGGTTGCGCCCAGCAAGCTGTAGCCGCTAACCACACCTAAAGCGACCAGTGCCGAAAAGGGCGTAAACCATCCCCAGACGTTGCCCTGATAGTCGCCCTCGTTAATACCCAGTCCGCTAATCAAGCCACCAAAAGCAAGTCCTTGAGCAAGTCCCGCCACTAAGCTGCTATACCCAAACACCAAATTCCAAGGAGCGTTATTGTGGGCATGATGACGAAACTCAAAGGCGACACCCCGAAAGATAAGAGCAAACAACATGACCATGACCGGGATATACAGCGATTGTAGCGTGATGGCAAAAACCAGAGGAAAAGCCCCGAATAATGCGCCGCCAAGCAATACCAGCCAGGTTTCATTCGCATCCCAGATGCTTTCAAGACTTTTCATCATGATGGTGCGATGTTGGTCTTCCCTGGTGAATAATGAAAGAATGCCTACACCCAGATCAAAGCCGTCCAGAACGACGTATAAAAATAGCATCAGGCCGATAATAAAAAACCAGATATTGGCGAGCAGGTTATGAATTTCAGTGTCCATATCCCATGACCTCAAAAGCGTTATCAAGTGAATTCAAATGATACTTCATGACGGCGGCATCAATGTTAAATCGGGGCCTTTCTGGAGAATGCGGACCGCAAATATCAGAAACAAAATAAAAAGACTGATGTAAATAACCACAAAAGTAACCAGACTGACTGCCACGACAGATGCCGGTAGCGTCGATGCCGCATCGCGGGTTCGTAACAGGCCGTAAATGACCCAGGGTTGACGGCCAACCTCCCGTACAATCCAGCCGCATTCGGTCGCCAGATAGCCAAGCGGAATTGAAGCTATCCACGCACGCAGTAACCAACGATGAGTGTAAATGGACTCGGCTGATAATTGCTTTTTAAGCCAAGCGACCGATGTCCAGACCATGAGTCCCATAAAAAACAACCCGATCCCCACCATAATCCGGAAGCTATAGAAAATGAGTGGAATAACGGGTGGCTGGTCGGCTTGGAGGAATGATTTTAAGCCTTGTACTTGACCGTTCCGGTCGCCGGTCGCCAGAACACTTAAACCGTTCGGGATAGAAAGAGCCCAATCGTTTTTTTGTTCCAGTTGGTTAGGCCAGGATAATAGATTCCAGTCAGCTCCTTTGCCTTGCTGGTTCGTAGTCCAATGTGCTTCGATAGCCGCTCCTTTTGCCGGTTGGTTAGCAAATATCTCTCGGCCGCTGCCGTGGCCCAAAAATAATTGAACGGGCACCACAAAAATCACACCCATTAAGGCGAGCTTGAAAGACTTAAGAAAAAAATCCGTATTTCTTCTTTTTGAAATATACCAAGCGGATAAGCCACCGATGACGAAAAGACTGGTTGTTACACATGCAAACCACATGTGTAAAACGCCCCACGGCATGTTTTTGTTAAAGATCGCTTCAAAATAACTGTCTACTACAACCCTGTTGTTTTCCAAATGAATGCCTGCCGGTGTTTGCATCCATGAATTAGCAACCATAATCCAAAAGGCAGATAACGATGCCCCTAATGCCACCATACAGGTCGCTAACAAATGAATGACCGGGGGAACTCGCATCCATCCAAACAGCATGATTCCGAGAAAACCGGCCTCCAGCATAAAGGCCATAGCCCCTTCGTAGCCCAGAATATTGCCGAAGAATTCTCCGGTCACCATGGCAAAACGCGACCAGTTGGTACCAAACTCAAACTCCAGGGGAAGACCGCTGATAACGCCCACCGAAAAATTGAGCAAAAATAATTTAGCCCAAAAACGCGCATGCCGATAATGGTCAACATCGCCCGTTTTCAGCCACAATCCTTCAAAAATTACCAGGATAAGCGATATCCCCACGGTTGTGAGCGGCCATAAAATGTGGAACATGGCGGTAACAGAGAATTGCAAGCGCGACAAAAACAGTGGATCTTGTAAGCTTTCCATTGGTGTTTTCTCCTGTCCGATATTACATTCTGAGCATTCCAGTATTGATGGTTATTTTTTGTTATCAGACCATTAAACAGAAATTTCCACAACTGCAACTAGAGAGTAATTTCAGGTTAATGGCTCAAATATGAAATTAGAACAGCCTGACTCTACCAAGCCTTCAATGCTGAATAAATTATTGGGGCTTCCGGTATGATGTGAACGTCCGCAAGGAAATTTCAGTTCCATTATCGTACTCAACCTATAATGAAAGCTTTTTCAACGCGCAGATAAAAAGGCCGGATACGAAGATGAACACACTTACCCAACTCCATGCCGATATCGAAGCGCGCGTACAATCTATCCGTGAGGGCAATCCCGATTGGCTATGCCGCATGGGCTGCGACAGCTGTTGCCGACGGCTCGCCGAAGTGCCCCGGCTCACTGCGGAGGAATGGGATTTGCTGCGGGACGGACTGGCCGCGCTACCCCCTGAGCGACTTTTGGAAATCGGCCAGGACATTGCTGCGCTGGCCGAGCAGTCATCACGCCCCATTGTCTGTCCGTTGTTGGACCGATCGGCGGGGGCCTGCCTGGTATACGAGCACCGCCCGGTGGCTTGCCGAACCTACGGGTTCTACGTTCAGCGCGATCTGGGGCTTTACTGCAAGGACATCGAATCGCGGGTAGCCGACGGCGCTTGGGCCGAGGTAGTGTGGGGCAACCAGGACGTCATCGATCGACGTCTCGGCGGTTTGGGCGATACCCGGGATTTAACCGAGTGGTTCGCGCACTGGGAGGAGGGCGGGGACACGGCTTAAAAGGTATAAGTGCTAGTACTCAGTCAAATTTATAATGTCGAGTGAAGAAGGCTATGTGGGAGCGGCTTTAGCCGCGACAATCGCGGCTAAAGCCGCTCCCACAATTAAATTATCACCCGACAAAACAAGATTGACTGAGTACTAGAGTCCGGGAATATCAATCCCCGAGAAAAGCTGTAGGGCGTAGTGAAAGCCGATTTTCGCGGCTGACTGTACCCGCATTCACGAGCTTCACATGTCGTGCAACGAAAAGAAGTTGCACGACCAACAATGCTTTCCCGTCCCCTCTCTCTACCGGCGCATTTTTTTCGGACTTTAAGGATACGGGATGGAATCGCTATTTATCCTGCCTCGCCGTTTTGAAACGGGCAGATGCCGCCAGCAGACCGACCACGAAGAAAGCCGTGCCGACAAGAGTGAAACGCAGGTTCGTCTCCTGGATGGTCATGTCGCCGGTCGCATAAAGCATGATAATGACGGCAACCGATCCCCAGCCGATAAAACGTAACATTGCCTCCATAATGAGTTTACCTAAAGCTTCAGATTCGCTCACCGGCGTATCCATTCGATAAGCCACAAAACCGCACATAAGCGCCGGCAGAATTCCCCAGCGCATATGTTGGATGAAGCTTTCCAGAAAACTAAAGTTATCTTTGTAGTAAGTCAACTCGAGTATAAGCGCCGATGCGGTGGTGCTGACAAAGAACCCCATTATCATCATTGCCATATAGAACCCATAGTATCGATCGGATTGCTCACGTTGATGCCTGAAGGCGAGCGTCCGGAAAATAAAGACCAGCGCTATCGGCAGGACATAGATCAGGATGGCATAGGCGACCCAGCGGAGCGTAGCGTAATCAAAATGCTCTAACGGGTTATCCGGAAATAGGAAAGCATTGTGTAACGAGACTGAAATCTCTCGTCCCAACATAACTCCCGTAGCGGTGGCAGCCGTGAAAAGCAGAACGTATTTATAGGTGTGTTTCAGGCGGACCTCGGGGATGTTGCCGCCGAGCTGCTTTACAGTTTCCCATATCTCATTTTCGCTGGCGCTCCCGAACACAACCAGTGAGGCGAGTAAGCGACAGAGTAGACCGGTGAGTTGATCCAACTCTTTTATCAGTTTTAACGTCTTGGTATAGTGAGGCTCGGCTTCCTTCCAGACGGCAATCTTTTCCGACATCGCATTGTAGGAGATGCAGATTTCCCCCCATTTCAGGGACGGTTCGTTGAAAAAGCGACGAAAGGATGGTTGGTTGGCGTAGTTTTGTATCCGGTCGAAAAGAAGGCAGTTATGCGCCCATTTATACTCGACCGTGGCGCTGGATTTATCGAAATCGCCGGAGTCGATACTCGACACCAGCAGGCGATTGGCGATTTGTGTTTTTAGATTATCGTCGACCGCGGACAATCTCGATGTAACTAAAGCATTATAGACTTCTACCGCCTTGGTCGGAATTGCGAAAGCGTCGTGAATGCTGTCTCTTAAAATAAGTAAGGGATTAAGTTTGCTTTCCCAGGCAATAAAAAATAGAAACAGCCCGGCGGCAATCAAAGGTATGATCGTATTTCCATCCAAGCCATTCAGAAGATTCACCAGTTCCCTGGAGCGCAGGTTCTTTACGATCAGCGTCACCAGCGGTTCCAAGGGCAGCCATTGCCAAGTAAGCAGCCAGTAAAGTGCCGCCATAAACGTGCAGTAAGATGCGATCCCTACCCAGTAGGTGCTTCTGCGGCTAAAGTATTGAGGTAGAGTCGGTTCAGCGCCTAACTGAATTCGGCGTTTTTGGAAAGACCGGTAGGCGAGGAAAAATGCGGCCCCGGTTCCAAGAAACTGCACAGTAAAGTTAATCAAGAGTTCGACAGTCATCGTGCGGCGTCTCCTACGTATTTTTCACAAGGTTTCGGGTTTAGGAAAAATGTTAAGCTTCGCCTGATTATAAACGCGCTTATTAAATAATTCCGGTCGTTTTTCACACCAGTTCCGCAAGGCTTGGGTTGGCGTGATGTAGCCGAGAGCGCGTTGCGGGATCGAGTGGTTCTATTATAGCAGGCATAGCACCTCAAGGCTTCCGGGTGAATCGAAGCGAGTGATGGCCCGAACTTGCTGCATCCGTTCGTTGAAGCGCTCGATCATGCCGTCTTGGTAAGAGGGATAGAAGGAAGAGAGCCGAGACAAGCTTTTGATGTCGTTATCTAAATGGCCGATTTATGAAGCAGGCCAGCTGAGCAAAAGCAAGCCTCCGCTATCTCTTCCTTGCATAGGTTTGAGTATTGTTCGTCCCGAGCCGCCTAATACCGTACCGTATACATCATGAATCGGAGCCTGGCGGCAACATAAATGTCCGCCTTTCCGCGCGGCGACGATAGCACGCATTTCTGCGATAATCGATAGAGCGATTTCCTGCGGTGAGTTAACCCCGATATCTAAACCTACAGGCGAGTAAAGTCGCGACCCATCAGTGCCCTTTTAAGCTTGAAACGACTGTCTTTTTCTCCCAACTCAATCAGCATGCTCTGCCTGGTCAAGCGTTTCGACGATAACAACAGCAATCGGCTGGCTGTCCCGGTGAATATATTCATTTTGCAAAATCGGACAATCGCTTGCCGCCGCACCTTTGCTCTCGCTCGATGGCTCAAACATAGAGAGCGTATGAATTTTAGGGGCATTTTCATAGGTGATCACGGCTAAAACGCCGATGGAGTTTTCCGCTACGCTCCGGTCGATTCTGGTGATTTTGCCTTTGGTAATCGTGCTGTAAACCAAAGCAGCGTAAACCGGGTTATCAAGTTTAAAGTCAGCAGTAAAGGCGGCTTCCCCTTTGACTTTCAATTTAGTATCGACACGGTTGATCGCTTTGCCGACATAGCCGGGCTTGTGCATCAAGGAATCTGCGTCATTGCCGGGCATAAATTGAACGATCGTTTCTTTAATGATCCCGACAGCGCTCATCGCGCACCTCCACTTTCGGTTAAGTCATTCAACACGCTGACAAGGGTTCGTTTCGCCAGTTCGATTTTGAAATTGTTATAGGCATAACCTTTTGCCTGCTTCAATTCTTGTTCAGCTGCGCGCTTGAAATTTTCTTCTGTGGCCGCTACGCTCAGTCTCAAATGCCCGCCAGGGTTTATGCGATACGCCGCCGAGTGCGATCCGCACGTTTGCAATAACGTTGTTTTGAAGCTCCAAAGCCGCCGCGACGCTGACCAACGCGAAAGCGTAGCTCGATCTATCCCGCACTTTCCGATACAGAGAATTGGCAACAAAATCGTTTTGCAGAATTTCGATGGCTTTAATTAATTCATCGGCCTGCAAATCGGTTTCTATCTGCGGCGTATCTCCGGGCAAGCGGTGAAAATCATTAAAGGCAATTTCGCGCTGGCCGTTTTTACCTTCGACAAAAACCGTTGCACCCAGCGCGGCGAGCGCAACGCACATATCGGATGGATGCGTCGCTATGCACGCGTCGGAAGTTTCTAAAATGGCATGAATCCGATTGAAACCGGCAATGGCGTCACAACCCGAATCAGCTTTGCGTTTATTACAGCCCGCCGTTTGGTCGTAAAAATAATAACACCGCGTCGCTGCAAGAGATTTCCGCCAACAGTCGCCATATTGCGAATCTGCCCCGATGCGCCGAACAAAATCGCCTGCGACAAAACCGGGTAACGCTGGCGAATAATGCGATGATTCGCAAGCTCGCTGTTCTTAACTGCCGCTTCGCCGTTAGATTTAAGTTGATCAAACACTTCTTGCATGGATGATTTAATTGGCATAAGTCATTCCTTAATAGGCTAACTATTTATTTAAACAAGCGTGCTGCTTCATTAAGTTTTGCCAAAAAATTAATCGAATAATTAACCGGTGTCGGTTCGGTATCTAACAATACTATAAGGAAAATATTAAATAGGATGGTTATGAAAATAACTACAATCGGTTTGACATGACTTTTTCAAGGATATGCTAAGACCTGATGCCATTGTTAGAGCAATCCTTCATCAGACGGGGGTTTGACCAACGGCCGTGACAACGGAGATTGGATCACCTGCCAAGCTGCCTCCCGCTCGTTTGCGTCAAATGGGGCGAGAAAACAATGAACTGGTTGCCCCCCGCTTTTTTTGATGCATACATTGCCACATCAGCATGATGAACCAACTGGTCAACGATGCTGGCGTCTTGCGGGTAAAGCGCGACGCCGATACTGGCAGAGATTTGCACAGTGTGTTGGTCAATCTGGAAAGGTTCGGCCAGACGCTGCCGAATCTTTTCGACGACGATCTCGACCTGCTCCGGTTTTGGTAAGTTCAGCAGGATGACAGTAAATTCATCCCCGCCTAGACGAGCAGCGGTATCGCTTTGCCGAACACAGGAGTGAATACGTTCTGCCGCCTTCTGTAACAAGCTGTCACCTGTTTCGTGACCGAATCGATCATTGACTTCCTTGAACAAATCGAGATCGATAAACAGTAAAGCGAGCGGCCTGCCGGCACGCTCGAACTGCGTTATATATTCCTCCAGTCGATTGAAAAAAAGGCTTCGATTGGGCAGGCCGGTTAATTCATCGTAATTGGCCTTATACCAATTATTATCTTCCGAAGCTTTGCGTTCGGTCACTTTTCGCCCTATGCAGGCAACCGCTTCTATGTTGCCCTCATTGCCCAGCACGGGTGTAAAAATATATTCGTACCATTCCTCCGTGCCAGAGCCAGGCGTATAGGGCAGTTCCTCGCAAACAGGTTTTTTGTTACGGATGGTCTGTTCAATCAGCCCTTTTAGCTCTGCGGCAACCGGCACATCCAAATCGAAGTGGTTTTTTCCCACTAATTTATCAAGCGTGAGGCCGAGCAATTCAGTCAGCGCTTTATTGGCATACAAAAATCGACCCTCCAAATCGAAGCTGCTGATCAGGTCGTGGCAAGATGTCATAATCGTCTCGAACATGCGGGAATCGTGTTCTCTTTCAGTAGAGTAACTGAGTGCAGCTTCCGTAATGGACTGGTCGATCGCTTCGTTGAAGCGGATCAGGTCGCCAAAATATATTACAGAACTTAAACGCTCGGGATTCTCCTCCAGCCACAACCGGATCACGCTGGCGCGAAGCGCACGATACTCGGCCACCATTGAGTTCAGACTGAAGCCTAACAACCGACGATATGCCCCATGAATGGTAGCCGCCGTGTCGTCTCTGTTAGGCGTCAAACTCTGACCTTTTGACTTTTCGATTTGTTCATGCACCGTCTCGGGACGAGCCAGATCGGCGGCAATCGTTCTCAGAATTTCATCGAGGTGATCGCGTAGCTGCTCCTTGTCTATATTTTGGGCTTCAGGGAGGAAGGTCTTGGCGAATACTTCCCACTCTTTGATAATTTCTTCGATATTATTGAGGATAAAGGCTGAAAGTCGCATGGCAACTCCTTAATTTACAGTTGCAAGTTAGACCCGTAATGGTTCTGCTCAGTCAACTGAAAATGGCGAGCATTTAAGAGTATCTGAACGGTGGCTTAGGATCAATAAACTGTTGATTGGATTATACGTTGGCTGTCTCTTTTTGGACTAATACCCGTCTTGGGGGCACCAGAGTGGGTTTGGCAAAAAAGCGCCCTTCTAAAGTTCTAGAAGGGCATATCGAGACGCCCCCTAGGAGGAAAGGGGCAATGGCACAGTGAATATCAATGCTTCAAGAAAATCCAGAGCTTGTGGTTAAGCATTGCATATTCTTCAACCATAATAAATCAGTGCCACTACTTACGGTTTATTGTGAGAGCGTAAGCGCGCCAGGATTTTTCGCGAAAGCTAAAATGGATCCATCCGATTTTAGCA